>NZ_JAUOQN010000001.1:0-268716 GCF_030547555.1 Salipiger sp. 1_MG-2023
CGAACTTCCCTCAGAACCGATCTTGCCATGAAAAGGGCAGACCGCCGAGGGTTTATGTGATCATCCGGGATGGAACACCTAGGCTCTTCCGGCTCCACGACAAACTCAACACGGCCAGTCAATAGATTCCAGCTGCAGTTCTGAAACGTCCAATCTTCTTCGCTGTAGATCGTATCTGCATCGAAGCCAGCGATAACATAGTCCCCATCCCGGAAAGCGATCACAGTTTCATATCTCTGTCCCGCGCCCTGTAGCACTCCGCTTTCGACTGAGAAGGAACTGTCAGACCGAGACGTGAGGCTCCCATAGCCGTATGCCCGGAATGCATCCTGCAAACGCGCCACGAGACGAAGGTGTCCGTACTCACTACCTTCGTATATCTCGAGATCGGCCAGGAAGTTGTCAGACCCGACTTTGATGACAGCGAGGTCGTCATAACCATCGCGTGTCCAGTCTTGTTTCAGAACAGACTTTACGTCTCCACTTTGCTCTTCGCGCCAGCGCTTTGAGCGGTCGACCCAGAACTCAGGTAGTGTCACGAAAGCAAATTCATCAGGTTCTGCTGCTTGAGCGCCCGAACCGGAGATAAAATAGAATGCAGCCGCTAGCAGACCGGCCATCGCAAACAATCGCATGATAAACATCCTTGTTTTTCAATAGCCTTTTCCGCGAAATCTTGGACGGGATTAAGGCAGATCGATGAAAATCAAAGAACACTCAGATTCGCAAAAAAATACGCCCCGCACATTTCGGCACGGGGCGTCCTGAAACTCAGCTAAGCGTCAGATCACATGCGCGATGCGACGTTTTCCCAGTTCACCAGGTTGTCGAGGAAGTTGGCAAGATAGGCCGGGCGCTTGTTGCGGAAGTCGATGTAGTAGGAATGCTCCCACACGTCGCAGCCCAGAAGCGCGGTCTGGCCAAAGCACAGCGGGTTCACGCCGTTTTCGGTCTTGGTGATCTTGAGGCCACCGTCGGTGTCCTTGACCAGCCATGCCCAGCCCGAACCGAACTGGCCCGCACCGGCGGCGCTGAAGTCTTCCTTGAACTTGTCGACGGTGCCGAAGCTGTCCTTGATCGCCGCTTCCAGCTCCGAGGGCATGGACGAGGCGTCCGGCCCCATCATTTCCCAGAACTGCGCGTGGTTCCAGTGCTGCGAGGCGTTGTTGAACAGGCCCGACTGCGCCACGGCGCCCTTGTCATAGGTGCCGGTCACGATCTCTTCGAGCGACTTGTCGGCCCATTCGGTGCCGTCGATCAGCTTGTTGAGCATGGTGACATAGGCGTTGTGGTGCAGGTCGTGGTGGTATTCCAGCGTTTCCTTGGACATGCCCTTGGAGGCAAGCGCGTCATGTGCGTAGGGAAGATCGGGAAGGGTGAAAGCCATTTTGATATCCTCTCGTGTGTCAGTTTCTTTACGCCAAGACCTAACCCAGCGGGGGGCGAGGTCAAGCGGTCCCTGCTCTGCGCGGCTGCACAGGGCAGAAGTCTTTTTCGACGGTGGTCAAACGGGTTGCGCGATGTGAAAGCCCACCTCGCCGCCCGGCTCCGCCGCCAGCGTCAGCGCCTTGAACGCATACTCCGCCACCGAGCGGAAGCAGAACACCTGCGCCGTTGTTTCCGATTGCAGCCAGATCCCCGCCGCCACCTGCGCAAGCCGCGTGCGGCGGATCGTGCCGGGGGTCAGGGCGTGTGCGGCCATGTCGGCCGGGGTCAGCTTGGCCAGCACGTCGCGTAGCTGCGGGCCTTTGACCGCGATGAACGCCCGCGCGTCCGACACATCGGTGATCGCGATGAACCAGCCATCAAAGACCTTGGTCAGCTCGGCCATGGTCTCGGCGACCTTGTCATAGGGGCACAGCAACAGCAGCTCGTCCTGCGCCATCCAGAGCAGCGCCCCCGTCTCGCCCTGAGCCGAGCCCAGCGGCGCGGGCACCTCGAGGCCGATCGCCCCGCGCAGCGTTTCACGGAAATCGGCGCTGTGCTCGCAGCGGATGGAAATCTGCCCCTGCGCGCCAATCGGCCAGACGGCGCAGAGCCCCTCGGAGCGGGCACCCTGCATCGGGACGCGGATGGTATCAGACATCGGCCTTTTCCCCTTTCGGATCATAGAACACCGGGCTGACGATCCTTGCCTCGACAAGGCTCAGCTTGTGGGTGGTGTGGTCCTGTTCCTCGGCGGTGAACCAGATGCTCTCGCCCATGCGCTCGGGCCCGTTTTCGACCAGCCCCATGGCGATGCCCTTCTTCAGCGTCGGCGAGTAATAGGTCGAGGTGACTCGCCCCTGCACGTTGCGCTGCCCGTTGGCGTTCTTGCCAGCGGCAACGCAATAGGCGCCATCGGGCAGCACCGATCCATCGGGCGTTTCCAGCCCCACGAGCTGCCAGCGCCCTTCGCGCACCATGTCGGGGCGTTCCTGCGCGCGCTTGCCAAGGTAGTCGGCCTTCTTCTTCGAGATCGCCCAGTTCAGGCCCAGATCCTGCGGAATCACCGTGCCGTCGGTCTCGTCGCCGATCATGATGAAGCCCTTCTCGGCTCGCATGACATGCAGCGCCTCGGTGCCATAGGGGGTGATGTTCCACTCGGCCCCGGCCTCGATCAGCTTGTCCCAGAAGGCGCGGCCACGATTGGCGGGGATGGCGATTTCATAAGACAACTCGCCCGAAAAGCTTATGCGATAGACGCGGCAGGGCGTATCGGCCAGCGTGCCATCGACCCAGCCCATGAACGGCAGCGTGTCTTTGCTCAGATCCATGCCGCCCAGCTTTTCCAGCAGCTTGCGGGCATTGGGGCCGACCACGGCAATCTGGGCATATTGCTCGGTCAGGTTGGCGGTATAGACCTTCCAGTCCCACCATTCGCATTGCAGCCAGTCTTCCATATGGGCGTGAACGTGATCCGCGCCGCCCGAGGTGGTGTGGCACAGCCAGCTGTCCTCGGACAGGCGCACCACCACGCCGTCATCCATCAGAAAGCCGTTCTCGTTGCACATTAGCCCATAGCGGCATTTGCCCACCGGCAGGGTCGACATCATGTTGGTGTACATCATGTCGAGGAATTTGCCCGCGTCCGGCCCTTTGACAAGGATCTTGCCCAGCGTCGAGGCGTCGAGAATGCCAAGGCTGCCGCGCGTGGCGTCGATTTCCCGGTTGACCGCATCGCGGCGGGATTCCCCCGCCTTCGGGTAGCAATAGGGTCGGCGCCACTGGCCGACGATCTCCCATTTGGCGCCCTGCGCCTCGTGCCAGTCCTGCATCGGGGTGCGGCGCAGCGGCTGGAACAATTCGCCGCGCGCCTCGCCGGCAATCGCGCCAAAGCTGATCGGGGTATAGGGCGGGCGGAATGTGGTGGTGCCGACCTGCGGGATCGGCTTGCCAAGCGCATCGGACAGGATCGCCAGCCCGTTGATGTTGCTCAGCTTGCCCTGATCGGATGCCATGCCCAGCGTGGTATAGCGCTTGGCATGCTCGACGCTTTCATAGCCCTCGCGGGCGGCAAGCTGCACGTCCGACACCTTGACGTCGTTCTGATAGTCCAGAAACGCCTTCGTCTTCAGGTCCGGCCGCGCCCGTGCGGGCATGATCCAGACCGGCAACAGGGGCGCTTCATCGATGATTTGCGCTGACGGGGTGGCGGCGTCCGCGGCCTCGATCCCGAGGCGGCGGGCGGCGGCGACCCCGGCCTTGGCGGCGCAGCTCAGCGTGTCCGGCAGGCTCAGGAACCCGTTCGCCGCGCCGCAGGCCATCACAAACGGCTTGCCATCCGCGCCACTCGGCGCGCGGGCGGCATCGGGGCGAAAGAACGCCTCGACCTCGTCCCAGCTCAGCTTGCCGCCGCAATGCGACCACAGATGCACCACCGGCGACCAGCCGCCCGACATGGCCACCGCATCGCAAGGGATTTCCTCGATCACCGAGCCTTCGCTGACCTGAAGGCAGGTCGCAACGCCGCTGACGCGCTTGCTGCCCAGAACCTTGCTGACCGCCCGGCCCGGCTCGATGCGGATGCCAAGCGCGCGGGCCTCGTCGGCGATCTTGCCACCTCCAAACGGGCGGGCATCAAGGATCGCCGGAACCTCCAGCCCCGCCTTGACCAGCGTGATCGCGGTGCGATAGCCGTCGTCGTTATTGGTGACAACCACGGTGCGGGCGCCGGGAATGACCCCGTAATTCACCACGTAATCGCGCATCGCCGAGGCCAGCATCACGCCCGGCAGATCGTTGCCGGCAAAGCTGAGCGGGCGCTCGATCGCCCCTGTTGCGGTGATCACCTGCTTTGCCCGCATCCGCCACAGGCGGTGACGCGGACCGGGCGCGCCGGGGGTGTGATCGCTCAGCCGCTCATAGCCAAGGATATGGCCATGATCCTGCACCGCCGCGCCCATGAAGCGCAGGCGCATCTTTACATTGGGCATCGCCTTCAGCTCGGCGACAGTCTTGGCAACCCATGCATCCGGGTCCATGCCATCGATGCTGCCGCCATCGACCGGCGCGCGCCCGCCCCAATGGGCGCTCTGCTCGACCAACAGCACCTCTGCCCCGGCCTGTGCCGCCGATTTCGCCGCCTGCAAGCCCGCAACGCCGCCCCCGATCACCAGCAGATCGACATGGGCGTGGAAATGCTCATAGCGGTCGGCATCGCGGCTTTCGGGGTCGGGCGCCTTGCCAAGCCCCGCCGCCTGCCGGATCACCGGCTCATACAGGTGTTTCCACAGCGGGCGCGGCCACAGGAACGTCTTGTAATAGAACCCCGCCGGCAGGAACCGGGCCAGCTTGGCGCTGATCTCTCCGACATCGGTTTCCAGCGACGGCCAATGGTTTTGGCTGCTGCTTGTCAGCCCGTCGAACAGCTCAGTCGTGGTGGCGCGCTGGTCGGGCTCGAACCGCGCGCCCTGCCCCAGATGCACCAGCGCGTTGGGCTCTTCGGGGCCGGAGGCAACGATGCCGCGCGGGCGGTGGAATTTGTAGCTGCGCCCGACCAGCACCTGATCATTGGCAAGCAGCGCCGAGGCCAGCGTGTCGCCGGCATATCCGGTGAAATGCTTGCCGTTGAAGGTGAAGCCGATCTGCTTCTTGCGGTCGGTGAAACGACCGCCGGTTGTGAGTCTCGCGCTCATGCCTCGGGCCTCGTCGGGATTGCGCCGGGCATCGCCCCGGCCGGAGTGGTCTGAAAAACCAGAGTGGTCTGGAAAGGGTGCAAGCTCATGCGCGGGCGGCTTCGATGCGATCAAGGATGTCTTGCGGCGGCTCCTGCGTCTGGGCGGAATAGGTGCCAAAGACCTGCATGGTCACGCTGTCGCGCGCCGCAAGGAACCACTTTCCGCAGCCATAGCTGTGCCGCCATCGCTCGAGCACCACCCCCTTGGGGTTGTCGCGCAGGAACAGATAGCCTTCGAAATCCGCGTCGCTGCTGCCAGGGCCAAAGCGTTTCAGATGCGCCTCGCCGCCCGGCGTCAGCTCGATCTCGGCGGCGTCCACGCCACAGCAAGGACAATGCAGGATCAGCATGGGAAACCTCCGGCTTCTGGGATGCGGCGTTCGCTGGGCGCCGCTGGAATGACATTCTGTCCGCTCGCCTGCGCAAATGGCAGGCACACGGGTATTTCTTCGGAGTTTCTTAACGCGGCCTGCCCAGCGTCAAGTGGCGGTCTAAAGGTCACGCCTACCTCTGAGGAGAGGCACATAAGAAGGGAAAGCCCATGAGCAGATTGCTGACGCTGACGCTGACGTCCCATCGTGGCCGGGATTACCCGGTCGAACTGTTCACACCGGATACCAGCTTTACCGACAGCGGTGCGGTGTACCTGTTCCTGAGAATGCCGCAGGGCCGCTCGCTTCAGGCGCAGGTGCTGTATGTCGGCGAGGCCGACATGCTGCACAGGCAACTGATCGCCGACCGCCGCGCAGGCGCTGTCTGGCAGCGGGCCGAGGCGATGGGGTTTGATACCATCGGCGCGCTGGCGCTGGCCCGCCCCGAAGACCGCAGCGCCATCGCGCGCGAATTCATCCACAGCTGGAACCCACCGTGCAACGACGGGCATGGCGCGATGCTGGGCCTTGTCGGCCTTGCCGCGCCGATGCCCGAATTGCGGGTCGCCGGCCTGCGCCGTTGATCGATCCGGCTGCATCAATGCGCCACCCCCGCGGCGACGGATTCATCGATGAAGCGCCCTTCGCGGAACCGGTCCATGCCAAAGGCCGCCGTGAGGGGGGATGCGCCGGTGGCCATCAGCTCGGCAAAGCCCCAGCCAGATCCGGGGATCGCCTTGAATCCGCCGGTGCCCCAGCCGCAGTTGAAATAGCAGCCCTCAAGCGGGGTTTTGGACAGGATCGGCGAGCGATCGCCCGTCACATCGACGATGCCCGCCCATTGCCGCAGCATCTTGAGCCGCGAAATCATCGGGAAGGTCTCTACCAGCGCCCGAACGGTTTCCTCGATGTGCTGGAAACTGCCGCGCTGCGCGTAGTTGATATAGCCATCGGTGCCGCCGCCGATCACCAGCTCGCCCTTGTCGGACTGCGACAGATAACCGTGTACGGTGTTGGCCATCACCACCACGTCGATGCAGGGCTTGATTGGCTCTGACACCAGCGCCTGAAGCGCCACCGATTCCAGCGGCAAGCGGAAACCGGCCATCTCGGCCACCACCCCCGAATGCCCGGCCACCACGACGCCCAGCTTGTCGCAATCGATGCGGCCCAGCGTGGTCTCGATGCCGCGCACCCGGCCATTGGACTGGCGCACCGCGGTGACCTCGCAATTCTGGATGATGTCCATGCCCATGTCGGAACAGGCCCGCGCATAGCCCCAGGCCACCGCATCGTGGCGCGCCGTGCCGCCGCGCGCCTGATACAGCGCGCCCAGCACCGGATAGCGCGGCCCTTCGATGTTCATGATCGGGCACAGCCGCTTGACCTCGGCGGGCGAGATCATGTCGGTGTCGATGCCCTGTAGCCGGTTGGCGTGAACGGTGCGCTGATAGCCGCGCAGCTCGTGTTCGGTCTGCGCCAGCATCATCAGCCCGCGCGGGCTGAACATCACGTTGTAATTAAGATCCTGACTCAGCCCTTCGTACAGCGAGCGGGCCTTTTCATACAGCGCCGCCGAAGGATCCTGAAGATAGTTGGACCGGATGATCGTGGTGTTGCGCCCGGTGTTGCCGCCGCCCAGCCAGCCCTTTTCGATGATCGCCACATTGGTGATGCCGAAATTCTTGCCAAGGTAATAGGCCGTTGCCAGCCCGTGCCCGCCAGCACCGACGATAACCACGTCATATTTGGTCTTTGGCGCGGGACTGCGCCATGCGCGCCCCCATCCGCTGTGGTAACGGGCGGCCTCTCGGGCAACGGCGAACATGGAATAGCGTTTCATCAGGCCTCGAATCCGGATGCGTGGGTCGATCTGTCGCCGCAGACTTGATCACGGTCAGCGCCCCTTCCGCAACCGTCTCTTGCTGACGGGTTCGCGACTTTGCGGCGCAATGGGCGATCCGTCGCGCCTCTCGGGGCTTTTGTCCCGGCCCTTGCATCTATACATGAAGCATGGGCGGAAGTCCCGCAGCGCGCGGGAAGACGGGAGAACGCATGACCCTTTTCTGGATCATATCGGGCGCGGCGGTGCTGGTGGTATCGGCAGTGCTTGCGCTTGCCCTGCTGCGCGGGAAATCCGCTGGCGATGATGCACAGGCCAGCGATCTTGCGGTCTACCGCGACCAGCTGCGCGAGATCGAGCAGGGCGCAGCGCGCGGCGCCATCCCCCCCGAAGAGGCCGAGCGCCTGCGCACCGAAGTGTCGCGCCGTATCCTGTCTGCCGACGCACGCAAGGACGGCGCGCCGCAGCGCAAACAGTCGCGCGCCGCGACACTGCTGCTGTCGGGCCTGATTGCCCTGTTGCTGTTGGGCGGTAGCTTTGCGCTGTACTGGCGGCTCGGCGCGCCGGGCTATCGCGATCTTGGCCTGCAATCACGCGTTGCCATGGCCCAGGAGCGGCGCGAAAGCCGCCCCTCGCAGGCCGACGCCGAAGCGCAGCTGCCGCCCGCGCCCGTCCCCGATGCCTCCGAAGAATACCTTGCGCTGGTGGAAAAGCTGCGCAGCACCGTGCAGCAGCGCCCGGATGATCTGCGCGGTTTTCAGCTGCTCGCCCGCTCCGAGGCGGCGCTTGGCAATTACGCCGACGCCTACCGCGCGCAACAGCGGCTGATCGAATTGCAGGGCGACGCCGCGCAAGCGCAGGATTACGCCGATCTGGCCGATATGCAGGTGATGGCAGCGGGCGGCTATGTGTCGCCCGAAACCGAACGGGTGTTGGACGAGATCATGCGCCGCGACCCGGAAAACGGCGTCGCGCACTATTACGGCGGGCTGATGATGGCGCAAACCGGTCGCCCTGACGCCGCCTTCCGCATCTGGGACAAGCTGCTGCGCGAAAGCCCGGACGATGCGCCTTGGGTGCCCGCAATCCGCAACCAGATTGCCGAACTGGCGATGCTGGCCGGGGTCAATGATTATACCCCACCCGTCGCCGCGCTGTCTGGCCCCAGCGCCGAAGACATTCAGGCCGCCTCGCAAATGTCGGACGAAGATCGTCAGGAGATGATCCGCGGCATGGTCGAGGGGCTGAGCGACCGGCTTGCAACGCAAGGGGGCGGAGCGCAGGAATGGGCGCAGCTGATCGGCGCGCTTGCCGTGCTGGGAGAAACCGCCCGCGCCAGTGAGATCTGGAACGAGGCGCAGACCGTCTTTGCCGCGAAGCCTAGCGCACTTGCGACCCTGCGCGAGGCCGCCACCCGCAGCGGGCTGGTCGAATGAGCCGCTGCCACCGCCAGCCCCGCCACAAAAGGACCACCGCCCGATGATCCACGATGATATGGAAAGCTTTGCCGCCGCCCTCCCCCCGATGCGCGCGCTTGCCGGGCTGGACCTTGGCACCAAGACCATCGGGGTTGCGATCTCGGACCGGCTGCGCAGCGTCGCGACACCGCAGGAAACCGTCAAGCGCAAGAAATACACGCTGGATGCACAGCAGCTTCTGGCCATCCTAAAGGACCGCGAGGTCGGCGGCATCGTGCTGGGCCTGCCGCGCAACATGGACGGCTCCGAAGGGCCACGGTGCCAGTCCACCCGCGCCTTTGCCCGCAACTTCTCGCAGCTCTGGGACGGCCCGGTTACCTTTTGGGACGAACGCCTGTCGACCGTCGCCGCCGAGCGCGCCCTGCTCGAAGCCGACACCTCGCGCGCCCGCCGGGCCGAGCTGATCGACCACGTGGCCGCGTCTTACATCCTTCAGGGCGCGCTCGACCGGCTGGGGAACCTGTCGCGATGAGCCTCAGCCCCTGCACCAATATCTGCGTGATCGAGCCGAAAAGCCGTCTGTGCAAGGGTTGCCTGCGCAGCATCGACGAGATCACCGCATGGAGCCGCCTTGGCGACGACGCCCGCCGCACCATCATGGAAACACTGCCCGAACGGCGCCCGCTGCTGGCCGATTAGCCGAACAGCGCCTTGGCCTCTTCGGGGCTATAGCGCCCAAGCCGCACGTCTTCAGCCACCAGCGCCGGATCGCGTTTCGACGGATCGCCGAAACCGCCGCCACCGGGCGTGCAAACCCGCACCCGATCCCCCGCAGCCAGCTGGATGTCTTGCGCCTTGCTCAGATGCTCGGGCACAAAGCTTTCGCCGCCACGCGTCACCAGCACCCGGTTCTTCGCGCCATCCTTGCCGCCAAGCGCCCCCTGCGGGCCAAATCGGCCGTGATCCATCACGAAACTCGCCCGCGCATGACCCGCGCGCAGCTCGACCTCGTAATCAAGGCCAAAGCCGCCGCGATGCTCGCCCGCGCCGCCAGACCCCTCGTGCAGGGCATAGCGGTGATAGAGCACGGGAAACTGCTGCTCCATGATCTCGACGGGGGGCGCCTTGGATATGCCGATGGTCGAACAGCCGTTGGAAATACCGTCCCCTCCAGCATAGCCGCCATAGCCGCCGCCCGAAATCTGGTACATCACATAGGCCTGCCCGGTTTCGGGAACCTCGCCGCCCAGCGCAAAATTGCCCGAAGACCCGGCGGGCGAGGCGCTGACCTTGCCCGGCAGCGCCTGGATGAGCGCCGCAAACACCGCTTCGGCGATGCGCTGGCTGACCTCGGCGGCACAGCCCGACACCGGGCGCGGATAGCGCGCGTCCAGAAAGGTGCCCTCGGGCCGGATCACCTTCAGCGGCTCGAACGCCCCGGCGCTGATCGGAACGTCTGGAAAGATATGCCGCATGGCCAGATAGACCGACGACAGCGTTGTCGCGATCACCGAATTCATCGGCCCCTGACACGGCGGGCTGGTCCCGTCGAAATCAAAGGTCAGGCTTTCGCCGTCGCTTGTCACCGCAAGCTTGATCTCGAGCGGCTCGTTCACCACCCCGTCGCTGTCGATATAGGCGGTGCTGCGATAGGTGCCGACGGGGATCTGCCCGATCTGCACCCGCATCTGATCCGCTGCGCGGACCCGCAACTCGGTAATGGCCGCGCTGACGGTATCATCGCCGTAGCGATCCAGCAGCCGCGTCAGCCGCGCCTCCCCGACATAAAGCGCCGCCGCCTGCGCCTTGACGTCGCCGATGCGCTGATCGGCCACGCGGATGTTGGAACAGATGATGGAATAGATCTCCCGATCCAGCTCGCCGCTCTTGAACAGACGCACCGGCGGCAACCGCAGCCCCTCTTGCTCGACCGCCGTCGCCGAGGCCGAAAAGCCCCCCGGCACCGCGCCGCCGGTATCGGGCCAATGCCCGGTATTCGACAGCCAGCAAAAAATCTTGCCATCCCGCCAAACCGGCATGGCAAAGCGCACATCCATCAGATGCGTTCCGCCAAGATAGGGATCGTTGACGATATAGATATCGCCCGGCTTGGGCGCAGCCACCTTGCCCTCTGCAATCATCGAAATCAGCGTGGCGGTAGAATATTGCATCACCCCCACGAACACCGGCAGCCCCATCGAGCCTTGCGCGATCAGACTGCCATCTTCGGCGGAATAGATCCCGTCCGAGCGGTCATTCGCCTCGGCGATCACCGGCGAGAACGCCGCGCGCGAAAACGACAGGTCCATCTCGTCGCAGACCTGCTGCAAGCCCGACTGGATGACGGTGAGGGTAATCGGATCGAGGCTCATCGCGCTACTCCGGTGTTGGCAAGGGATGTCCGGCGGCCGGGCAGCCTCCGGCGGGAGTTTATCTGGCAAGATGAAGACAGGCGCCGCGCCCCAACTTCATCTTGCCGGGTAAACTCCACGGGGGTCCGGGGGTGTGAAACCCCCGGCCCGGCAGCGCGGGCAGGCACCGCGATCATGTCTGCGCTCCCACGGTGACGATCAGATTGCCATCGGCGTCCTGAGTGGCGGTGTCGCCCACTTCCAGCACCAGCGTGCAATCCATCTGTTCCACGATGGCCGGACCATGCAGCGCGGCATCCAGAGGTAGATGGTCGCGCCAATAGACCGGCACCTCGCACCAGCCATCGAAGAAAACGCGGCGTGCGCCGCTTTGCGCCTCGGCCAGCGTCGCCTTGCGCCCGGAGGCGTCGATCAGCGCGGCAAGGTCGATCTCGGGGCGGCGACCGATCACCGATGTCGCGACATTGACCAATGCGGCGCGGATCTCTGGCAGGCGCACCTGAAAGCGTTTGAAATACGCCTCCTCGAACAGCGCCTGAAGTTCATCCCGCGTGGGCGCATCGCTGGGCAGCGGCACGCGTAGCAGGTGAGTCTGGCCGATGAAGCGCATCTCGACCGAGAAGGCGATCTTTTCCTCGGCGATCTCAACCCGCTCGCGGGCGATGGCGGCGCGCCCATCGGCGACCTGCTTGGTGAACAGCGCATGAACCTCGTCCATGTCGCAGGCATCCAGCGGCCTGTTCACCGTGGCGACGTAATCATGCCGCAGATCGGCGACGATGCAGCCGAGTGCGTTGGTGATGCCGGGCCGGGCCGGCACCAGGACGCGCGGCACGCCCAGTTCGCGCGCGATGGCGCAGGCGTGCAGCGGCCCGGCGCCGCCAAAGGCAAACAGCGCGAAATCGCGCGGGTCTTCGCCCAGCGAGATCGACACCATGCGCACTGCATCCGCCATCTTGGCATTGGCAATGCGCAGCACGGCGGCGGCGGCCTCGTCGGCGCCAAGCCCCAGCTTTGCGCCCAGCGTCGCAAACGCCTCGCGGATGGTGTCCAGCGACACGCCTCCGGCCCCGGTGTTCAGCCGGTCGGGATTGAGCCTCCCGAGCAGCATGTTGGCATCCGAGATCGTCGGCAGCGTGCCGCCCTTGCCGTAGCAGATCGGCCCCGGCGTTGACCCTGCCGAGTCCGGCCCGACCTGCAACAGCCCTGCCGCATCGACCCGCGCGATCGACCCACCGCCGGCGCCGACGGTGCGCACGTCCACCATGGGGACGTGGATCGGCATGGCGTATTCCACCTCGATCTCGTGGCTGACGGCGGGATCGGCGCCCCGGATCATCGCCACGTCTGTCGAGGTTCCGCCCATGTCATAGGTCAGCAGATCGGGGATGCCCGCGCGCCGGCCCGTATAAGCCGCCGCCATCACGCCCGAAGCTGGCCCCGACATCACCGTCTTGGCCGCCTCATCCGCCACCACGCGGGCCGAGACCATGCCACCGTTGCCGTTCATCACCAGAAGGTCGCGATCATAGCCGCGTTCCGACAGCTTGTCGGCCAGCCGTTCCACGTAGCGCCGCAGCAGTGGCTGTACGCTGGCGTTCACCGCCGCCGTCACGCCGCGTTCGTATTCGCGCGATTCCGAAATCAGCGCGTGGCCCATGGTGATGTTGCCATTGGGCCAGACCTCGCGGGCGATCTGCCCGGCGCGCTGTTCATGCGCGGGATTGGCGTAAGAGTGCAGGAAGTGGATCACAAGCGCCTCGCA
Organism: Salipiger sp. 1_MG-2023; assembly: GCF_030547555.1. NCBI lineage: Bacteria > Pseudomonadati > Pseudomonadota > Alphaproteobacteria > Rhodobacterales > Roseobacteraceae > Salipiger > Salipiger sp. 1_MG-2023. The sequence goes on from NZ_JAUOQN010000001.1 coordinate 12,928, forward strand.
GCCCTTCTCCACCAGCTCCGCCAGCGCCGCTCGCAGTGCCTCCTCGTCCAGCGCCGTGTAAACCGCGCCGTCCGCCAGCATCCGCTCGGGCACTTCAAGCCGCAGATCGCGCGGGATCAGCGGGCGGAACTGCCCGGTCATGCCATAGGCATGGGGGCGGGTGCGGCGGCCCAGTTCCAGCACGTCGCGAAAGCCCATGGTGGTGACCAGCCCGGTCTTGCACAATTGCCGTTCCAGCACGGCGTTTGTCGTGGTCGTGGTGCCGTGCACGATCAGATCCAGCGCGGCGGCATCGACACCGGCCGCATCGAGTGCATCCAGAACACCGCGCGACTGGTTGTCGAGCGTGGTCGGCACCTTGGCCAGCTTCACGCTGCTGGCGCGACTGTCGTAATAGACAAGGTCGGTAAAGGTGCCGCCCACGTCGATGCCCGCGAAGGTGCCGGTAAGGGTGCTGTCGGTCATCTGCGGGGCCTTTTCAGAGTTATCCAGCATTCAAAGCGCCTTGATCGCGGCCCGCAGGCGCGCGGGCGTTGCGGGCAGGTGGTGGATGCGAGCGCCCGTGGCATGGGCAATCGCGTTGAGAACGGCAGGGGCGGTCGGGATCAGGCAATGCTCGCCCAGACCCTTGGCCCCATACGGCCCATGCGCATCGCCGCTTTCGATGATCAGCGTGTCGATGGGGGGGACGTCGCCAATGGTGGGGATCAGGTAATCGTGCAGATTCTCGGTGCGCCCGGGCAGGAATTCTTCCATCAGTGCAAGGCCGATGCCCTGCGCGACGCCGCCTTCGACCTGACCTTCGACCAGCAGCGGGTTGATGGCTTTGCCAACATCATGCGCCGCAACCATGCGGATCAATTTCGTAGTGCCAAGCGCCAGATCCACCTCGGCCACGCAAAGCTGCGCGGCGGTGCCAAAGACCGCATAAGGGTCGCCCTGCCCGTTCTCGTCCAGCGGCGTGGTGGGCGGATCGTAGCTCTCAACCGCCTCTAGCGCATAACCGTCGCCGGACAGCGGCACCTGAACCGTGGCGTCGCCATCGCTCAGCGTCAGGCCGTTGTCGAACGAGATGACCGCCGTATCCGACACGTTGCCAAGGCGCAGGATCTGCGCCCTGAGCGCCTCGCCGCACAGCCGCGCGGCATTGCCCGAGATATAGGTCTGGCGGCTGGCCGAGGTCTTGCCCGCGTCCGGCGTGATATCCGTGTCGGCGCCGATCAGCGAGACATCGGCGACGGACACGCCCAGCGCCTGCGCAAAGATCTGGGTGATCACGGTGTTAGAGCCCTGCCCGATATCGACAGCGCCCTGATGCAGGAACAGCTCGCCCGCAGCAGTGATCCCGGCGTGGATGGTCGAGGGGTTGGACATCGAGGTGTTGCCGCAGCCATACCAGCCCGACGCCACGCCGACGCCGCGCTTGACGCCCGAGTGTTCTGCGTTGAACGCCGCGCAGTCGGCCAGCGCCGTTTCCCACGCGGGCTTCAGCGCTTCGAGGCAAGCGTCGATGGCCATGCCGCGTTCGAACACCTGCCCGGTGACGGTGGGCTCGCCATTGCGCAGCGCGTTGCGCAGGCGGAACTCCAGCCGGTCGATGCCCAGCTTTTCCGCCATCATGTCGTACAGCTGTTCCTGTGCCACCGCCGATTGCGGCACGCCAAAGCCCCGGAACGCCCCGGCAGGCGCGGTGTTGGTGTGGATGCCAGCGCTGCGGGCCTCGTAATTGGGCGTGCGATACGGGCCCGAGGCATGGATCGGCACCCGGTTCGCCACGGTTGGCCCCCAGCTGGCATAGGCGCCGGTGTTGAACACCCCGTCGAAGCGGGCACCAAGGATATGGCCGTCGTCATCGGCGGCGATCTCCATATGCACCTCGGAGGGGTGGCGCTTGGTCGAGGCCATCAGGCTTTCGGTCCGGGTGAAGGCGATGCGCACCGGCTTGCCGGTGATCCACGCCGCCAGCGCCACAAAGGGCTGCGCCGTCAGGTCCAGCTTGGACCCGAAGCCGCCGCCGACCGCCGTGGGCAAGATGCGCACCTGATCGGGCGCAAGCCCCATCAGCCCGGCGATGCCGTCACGATTCATGAACGGTGCCTGCGTGCAGCAGCGGATTTCCAGCCGATCGCCAACGCGCACCGCCGAGGCAGCCTCGGGCTCGATATAGCCGTGTTCGATGAAGCCGGTGGAAAAATCGCCGCTGACAATGTGCGGCGCGCTGGCCAGCGCCGCGCCCGCGTCGCCGCGTGCGACATAGCCCCGGCACATGACGTTCTCGGCCCGGTCCGCGTGCAGCAGTGCCGCCTTGTCCGCGCCTTTCGGCGTGATGATCGACGGCAGTTCTTCCCATGTCACCGGAAAGGCGGGCATGGCGGCGATGGCCTCGGGGGTGCCGACAACGCAGGCAACCGCCTCGCCCTTGAACCGGGTCTCGCCCTCGGCCAGCATCGGCTGGTCCTCGAAGCCGGGGATGACGCCAAAGCGGTTCTCTCCGGGGATGTCGGCGGCGGTCAGAATGACCTCGAGCCCATGCGCATCGCGAAAGGCATCCAGATCGCCAAAGCGGAAGGCGGCGCGGTGATAAGGCGCGCGGATGGGCCGGGCGAGCAGCGCGCCCTCGGGGGCGACGTCATCGCCGAAACGCTCCGTGCCGCTGACCTTGGGCCAACCATCCAGCCGCGCGATGGGCGCGCCAACGCCCCCGGTGGCCAGCGGCGCGGTGCCCGATGCGTCCAGCACCGCGTCGATGATCTTGCGGTACCCGGTGCAGCGGCAGAGCACGCCGCCCAGCGCATCCTCGACCGCCTCGGAGCTCAGCGGCGCGCCAGAGCGCAGCAGCGCCACCGCCGACACCATCATTCCCGGCGTGCAGATGCCGCATTGCGCCGCCTGATGGCGCTGAAAGCTTTGCGCCAGCCTTGCCGCGTGCGGATCATCGGCCACCAGCCCAACCTGTGTTTCGATCACCGCGCCCTGCGCCTGCCCTGCCGCGATCATGCAGGCGCAGACCGGCGCGCCGTCGAGCAATACGGTGCAGGCACCGCAATCGCCGGCGTTGCAGCCGATCTTGACGTCCTTGGCCCCGGCGCTTTCGCGCAGCACCTCGGACAGGCGGGCGGTGGGCGAGGTGGCAACGGTGACGCTGTCGCCGTTCAGGGTGAAACCGATATGGTCGTGCGGGGCGTCGAGCGACATCAGAGGGTCTCCATGGCATTAGCAACGGTGCGGGCGACCAGCGCCGTCACCGCGTCAAGGCGGTAGCCCGCGCTGGCGCGGACGTCGTCGATGGGGGAAAGCTCGTCAAAAGCATAGGCGCCGGTGCGGGCAAAGACCTCGTCCTGCGTCGCCCCGACAAGCTGCGTCTCGAGCGCGCTCAGGCGGCGGGCGACGGGCGAACAGGCGCCAACGGCGATGCGCGCGGTTTCGATCCGGCCTGCGCTTGTGGTGACGGTGGCCGCGACCATGGCGATCGAGATCACAAGATACTTACGCGCCCCCAGCTTGAGGAACGCGCCCTGCCCCGGCACATCGGGGATATGAATGGCCGACAGGATCTCGCTCGGCTCAAGCGCGGTGCGGCGCGGGCCAAGGATGAACCCCTCCAGCGGCAGCACCCGCGTGCCCCCCGCCGAGGCCAGCTCCACCGACGCATCCAGCGCCAGCAGCGCCGGCACGCCGTCGGCCGCCGGCGAGGCGTTGCACAGGTTGCCCGCCAGCGTTCCGGCGTTCTGGATCTGCACCGATCCCACCTCGCGCGCGGCGGCCTTCAGCCCATCGAACAGCGGCGGCAGATCGGCCTTTACGATAGCGGTCCATGTGGTCGCACCGCCAATGCGCCAGCCGCTGTCGCTGCGCGTGATGCCCTTCATCGAGGCGATTCGCGTCAGGTCGATCAGCTTGGGCGGCGGCGCGCCGTCGCGCAGGCCCGGGTACAGATCGGTTCCGCCCGCCAGCAGCGCCGCGCCCCCGCCGCTCAGCGCAAGCGCGTCTTCAAGCGATTCGGGTCGGTGCAGGGTCATGGTCTCTCTCCGGGCGATCAGCTGGGTCATTTTCATTCGTATGCAAACGAAGATATTCGAGCCTAGGAGCAGGATATCAAACCTGTCAATGGCCGAAGACCGCCGCGCCGCATGGCATTTCGCGCTTTGCTGAATTTCGCATCATACGCCCTGCACGCCTAGCCCCGAACGCACGACAGGCTTGACAGCGCGCAAACCGCTGTGCGTTCGTATACAAACGAACTGACCCTGCCAGCCCCAAACGATGGAGCCCGCGAAGTGACGGCCGAAACCTCTCCCGTGAAACGTGACCGCCCCGAGCAGCCCGCAAAGATCCGCTGCGATGCCTGCCCGGTCATGTGCTACATCGCCGAGGGTCGCGCTGGCGCTTGCGATCGCTATGCCAACGAGGGCGGCGCGCTGGTGCGGCTTGATCCGCTGACCATCCTGTCGAACACGGATGTGCCGGTTGTGCCGTTTCTCGATCGTGAATGGGACGGCGAGATCGTCAGCGGCGAGGACAGCTTCATCACCGCCGTGGGCAGCGGCACGACCTACCCCGATTACAAGCCCGCGCCCTTCATCGTCGCCTCGACCGCGGCCGATACCGACATGATCACCGTGGTGACCGAAGGCATCTTTTCCTATTGCGGTGCCAAGGTGAAGATCGACACCGACCGCCATCTTGGCAATGAATGCGCCCCGGTGCGCAGCGATGGCGAGATCATCGGCCATGTGACCACCTCGGAATACGGCTCGCAGATGCTCTCGCTCGGGGGGGTGCATCACCTCACTGGCGGGTCCAAGAAGGAAGGGCGCGCCACCTGCGCCGCGCTGCTGGCGCTGTGCAACGGCGAAGAGGTGCCGCTGACCATCGATCAGGGCGCCGAGCTGCAGATCGCCGCCGGGCAGGCCCCCATCGTCAATGGCTTGCGCGAAGAACGCATGCGCGTCGGCTGCGGGTCGGCCACGGTGGGCATGTTCGCAGCGCAGTGGAAGGGGCTGGTCGACGAGGTCGTGGTGGTCGACGATCACATCACTGGCGTCATGTCCGAACATCAGGCTGGCAAGGTCATCGGCTGGGCCCCGACGGGCATCAAGATCAAGGGCCGCCGGTCCACCCCGGGCCGCTACTTTCAGGTCGCCGAGCCGGGCACCGGCTGGGGCGGCACCGACCTGACCGACCCGCTGGACATCCTTGATACGTTCAAGCCGCAGGCGTGGCCGGGGCTGTCGATCCTGATGGTGTCGACCACTGGCGAGCACGCCGCCTATTACGAACTGGATGACGCGCTTGTCCCCGTGCAGAAGGACATGCCCGAGCGGCTGCTGCCCTCGGTCGCGCGGATCGAGGAAAACTGCGAGCCGTCGCTGACCTCGGTGCTGTTCATGGCGGGGGCTGGCGGCTCGCTACGCTCGGGCGTGACGGAAAACCCGGTGTCGCTGACCCGTTCCGTGCAATCGCGGCTGACCCGCGTCACCTGCGGCGGCGCCCCGGTGATGATGTGGCCGGGCGGCGGCATCACCTATATGGCCGACGTGACGCAGATGCCCAAGAATGCCTTTGGCTACGTGCCGACCCCGGCGCTGGTCGCGCCCATCGAATTCACCATGACCCGCGACGATTATCAGGCGCTTGGCGGCCATATGGATTATGTCATGCCGCTCGAAGAGGCGCTGCAGGGCATGACGGGTCGGCAATCGGATCATCGCCTGTCGGGCCGCCGCGGCGAGGCGCGCAAGCCCGGCGCACCCTGGCCCGTGGGTCCGAAATGAGCTTTCTCGAGCGCCCCCAAATGCAATTGGCCAGCGGTGGCCGGATGCGCCTGACCCATGGGCCGATCGACGTGATCGTCACCGCAGAAGGCCCGGCAGAGGCGATGGACAAGGCGCTGATGCGCGCCCGCGATGGCTTTGCGCCGATCCTGACCGAGCTGAGCGCCGAACTGCCCCGCCTGCGCGCCCCCACTGGCCCTGCGCCGAAAGGCATCGTGGCGCGCCGGATGCAAAGCGCCGCCGATCTTTTCGCCCCGGCGTTTGTGACACCGATGGCGGCAGTGGCAGGCTCGGTTGCCGATCATCTGCTGGCCGCAATGCTGACGCCCGGCCACGGGCTGACCCGCGCCCATGTCAACAACGGCGGTGACATCGCGCTGTATACCCGCGCCGCGCCGCTGCGCCTTGCGATCTGCGAAGACCCGGTGACCCGTGCCCCCGGCGCCCGCGCGCTGATCGGCCCGCAGGATGGCATCGGCGGCGTCGCCACCAGCGGCTGGCGCGGACGCTCGCATTCGCGGGGCATCGCCGACGCCGTCACCGTGCTGGCCCGCGACGCAGCGCTGGCCGATGTGGCCGCCACTCTGATCGCCAATGCGGTGGATCTGCCCGACCATCCCGCCGTGACGCGGCAACGCGCCTGCGATCTGGCCCCCGACAGCGATCTTGGCCCGCGCCTTGTCACCACCGATGTCGGCCCGCTGACGCCGGATGACATCACCACCGCCCTTGGCGCCGGGCGCGCGCTGGCGCAGGATTACATCGCCTCCGGGCTGATCCGCGCCGCCTGCCTCGCGCTGGCCGGAACCCGCATCGCCCTTGGGCAACAGATTGAAACAAAGGAACTCCGCAATGCCTGAGGTCAAGGTCCGCAAGACCCTCGTACAGGTCGAAACCATCTATCACGAGGGCGGCCCCGCCCCGCAAACCCCGGCCAAGCGCGCCGCCGCCATGGCGGTGATCGAAAACCCCTACGCCGGGGATTACGTCGAAGACATCACGCCCTTCATGAAGGATCTCGAACCGCTGGGCGCTGAAATGGCGCAGATGTGCATCGATGCGCTTGGCGGCGATGCGAGCATCGTCGAAGGCTACGGCAAGGGCGCCATCACCGGCGTCAACGGCGAGATCGAACATGGCGCGCTGTGGCACGTGCCCGGCGGCTACGCCATGCGCGACAGCATCGAGAAAAGCCTCGCCATAGTGCCCTCGACCAAGAAGGTCGGCGCGGCGGGCACACGGATCGACATCCCGGTGACCCACACCAACGCATCCTACGTGCGCACCCATTACGACGCCATCGAGGTCGGCATCCCCGACGCCCCCCGCCCCAATGAAATCCTGCTGGTGCTGGTGATGACCACCGGCGGGCGCATCCACGCCCGCATCGGCGGGCTGACCAAGGACGCGATCAAGGGCGAGGACGGGCTCCGTTGAAGCTGCGCAAGCTCGTCACCCAGGTCGAAGAGGTCCGCAGCGAGATGGGCCACCCCGTCCAGCCTCCAGCCCGCCGGGCGCTGGCGGCGGCGGTGATCGCCAACCCGTTTGCCGGGGCGTTCACCGATGACCTGTCAGAGCTGATCGAGATGGGCGAGGCGCTTGGCGAACTGCTTGGGACCGAAGCGCTGGCCGCGCTTGGCGGCGCGCCCATCGAAGGCTACGGCAAGGCCGCGCTGGTGGGTGAAAACGGCGAACTGGAACACGCCGCCGCGCTGTTGCACCCGAAACTCGGCGCGCCGCTGCGCGCCGTGATCGGCGGTGGCAAGGCGCTGGTGCCCTCCTCCAAAGCCATCGGGCGCGCCGGCGAAATCCTCGACGTGCCGCTCGGCCACAAGGATGCCGCTTATGTGCGCAGCCATTTCGACGCCATGCGCATCCGCATCAACGACGCCCCGCGCCCCGGCGAAATCGTCGTTGCGGTGGCGCTGCAACAACATGGCCGCCCGCAGCCCCGCGTCGGCGGGCTGACACAGGACCAGATCACCGGCGCCGACGGTCTGCGCTAACCCAAGGAGACGGACACATGACGCAATTCGTAAGAAACGCCTGGTATGTCGCCGCATGGTCGACGGAAATCGACGACGACCTGCGCCGATTTACCATCCTTGGCGATCATGTCGTGATGTTCCGCAAATCCGATGGCACCGTGGCCGCGCTGGACGACCGCTGCCCGCACCGCCTGCTGCCGCTGTCCAAAGGCAAGCGCGTCGGCGATACGGTGCAATGCGGCTACCACGGGCTGACCTTCGATTGCTCGGGCGCCTGTGTGCGGGTACCGGGGCAGACCAACCTGCCCAAATCCGCCTTTGTCGATGCCTTCCCCATCGTGGAAAAGCACGGCATCGTCTGGATCTGGATGGGCGATCCGGACAAGGCCGACCCGGCAAAGATCTTCGACATGCCCGAATTCAGCGATCCGAACTGGGCGGTGCACCACGGCGATGCGCTGCATCTGGAATCGCATTACCTCAACGTTGCGGAAAACCTTGTCGACCCGGCGCATGTCAGCTTTGTCCACCCGACCACGCTGGGCAACGCCGCATCGGAAAACGTCCCCGTGCATGTGCAGACCGAAGGCGAGGCCATCGTCGCCTGGCGCTGGATCCGCGACGGCGAGCCCATCGGGTTTTTCAAGGCGTTTGGCGGGTTCACCGGCAATGTCGACCGCTGGCATTACTATTATCTTTACACCCCCTGCACCGCCGTCATCGACTTCGGCTCGATCGAGACCGAAAAGCAGTGCCGCGAAGAAGACCGCAATCAGGGCGTGCGCATCTTTGCGCTGCATTTCATCACACCGGTCACCGAGACCCACAGCATCGACCGCTGGATGCACATCCGCAACGCCGCCATCGACGATGACGAGGCCGCTGAGCGCATGGACGCGATGTTCCGCACCGCCTTCGCCGAGGACAAGGCCATCCTCGAAGCGGTTCAGGCCGAAGAGCTGCGCCCGCAAAAACGCCGCCCCCTGCGCATCGCCATCGACAAAGGGCCACTTGTCTATCGCAAGCGGATCAACGACCTTCTGGAACTGGAAAGGACCGAGGATATCGCCTCCGACCCTTCTCCAGCATTTGTTTACCACGATTAACCGGCAGAAAAGACCGGGCATCAAGGGCCAACGCGCCCACCCAACAGAGAGAAACCGCATGACCCTCATCAGACGCACCGTGCTTGGCATGATCGCCGCCACAGCCCTCGCCCCCGCCGCCATGGCGCAAGACACCATCAAGGTCGGCGAGATCAACCACTACAAGCGCATGGCCGCCTTCGCCGAACCCTATAAAAAGGGCATCGAACTGGCGCTGAGCGAAATCAACGCAGACGGCGGTGTGCTGGGCAAGCCGCTGGAATTCGTGTTCCGCGACGATCAGGGCGACCCTGCCGAAGCGGTCAAGATCGCCGAAGAGCTGATGACCCGCGAAGGCGCGGTGATGTTCACCGGCACCATCCTGAGCCACGTCGGCCTCGCACTGTCGTCCTTTGCTGCCGAAAAGGGCTATCTCTACCTCGCGTCCGAACCGCTGGCCGACAGCCTCGTGTGGAATTCGGGCAACCCCTGGACCTTCCGCCTGCGCGCCTCGACCTGGGTGCAGGCCGCGATGCTCGCCGAAGAGGCTGCCAAGACCGACGCCATCACCTATGCCACCATCGCGCCGAACTACGCCTATGGGCAGGACGCGGTGAATGCGTTCAAGGAAAACCTGCAACGGCTCAAGCCCGAGGTTGAATTCGTCGCCGAACAATGGCCCGCTCTGTTCAACATCGACGCCGGCGCCGAAGTGCAGGCCATCGAACGCGCCAAGCCCGACGCCATCTACAACGTCACTTTCGGCTCCGACCTTGCCAAGCTGGTGCGCGAAGGCGGCGATCGCGGCCTGTTCGACGGGCGCTCGGTCTACGGCCTGCTGACGGGTGAGCCTGAATACCTCGAACCGCTGGGCGACGAGGCCCCCGAAGGCTGGTACGTCACCGGCTTCCCTTGGTATGCCTTTGACGAGGGCACCCCCGCAGGCACCTTCGTCGCCGCCTATGAGGCCGCCACCGGCGAAACCCCCAAGATCGGCAGCCTCGTCGGCTACATGACCGCCCAATCCATCGCCGCCGCGATCAACACGGCCGGCAGCACCGACGGCGACGCCATCCGTCAGGCCTTCGAAGACCTCACCGTCGATGACACCCCCATCGGTGCGCTCACCTATCGCGCCATCGACAACCAGTCGACGCTGGGCGCCTGGGTCGGAACGACGGCTGTCGAAGATGGCAAGGGCGTGATGGTCGACTGGGAATACAAGGACCCGGCCCCCTACATGCCCAGCGACGAAGACATCACCGCGATGCGCCCCGCCGAATAAGCGCATCCGGGGGCGCCCCAGGCGCGGCGCCCCCCTTCATCTTGCCAGTTAAACTCCGGGGGAAATTCGCGCGGCACGCGCGAAGGGGGGGCAGCGCCCCCGGCCTGCGCCGTCCACGCGCGCGGCCTTTCCCCCGAATACCCCGCCGCACAAGGACACTTCCCCGGACCATGGCCTTTTTCCTCGCCCAGTTCCTGACCGGTCTCGCCAATGCGGCGGCCCTGTTTCTCGTCGCCTCCGGGCTGTCGCTGATCTTCGGCGTCACGCGGATCGTCAACTTCGCCCACGGCAGCTTTTACATGCTCGGGGCCTTCATCGGCATCACGCTGATGGATATCCTGTCCGGCCATGTCGGCTTCTGGGGCGCAATCCTGCTGACCGGGCTTGCGGTCGGGGTGATTGGCGCGCTGACCGAGATGATCGTTCTGCGCCCGATCTACCGCGCGCCCGAGCTGTTCCAGCTGGTCGCCACCTTCGGTGTGATCCTCGTCATTCAGGATCTGGCGCTGATGATCTGGGGCGCCGAAGACAAGCTTGGCCCCCGCGCCCCCGGCCTGCGCGGCGTCTGGCGCATTTTTGGCGAGCCGGTGCCGAAATACGACATCGTGCTGATCGCCATCACCCCCTTCATCCTGTTTGCGCTGTGGTACCTCATCACCAAGACCCGGCTTGGCATCCTCGTGCGCGCCGCGACGCAAGACCGCGAGATGGTCGGCGCGCTTGGCGTCAATCAGGCGTGGCTGTTCACCGGCGTCTTTGCCCTCGGCTCGGCGCTGGCGGGCCTTGGCGGCGCGCTGCAACTGCCCAAGGGCGGCGCCGACCTGCTGATGGATTTCAACATCATCGGCGAGGTCTTCGTGGTCGTCGTCATCGGCGGCATGGGCAGCCTGCCCGGTGCCTTCATCGCCGCCGTGCTGATCTCGGTGCTTAACGTCTTTGGTGTCACCTACCTGCCGCAATCGACGCTGGTGCTGATGTATGTGGTCATGGCCATCGTGCTGATCATCCGCCCCTGGGGCATCCTCGGGCGCGAGGAAGCCGCCGGCGAGCACGGTCAGGTCGGCAGCCCCGAGCGCCCGATCCGCCCCTATGGCCCCAAGGGCATCGCGCTGACCTCTGCCTTCGTGCTGGCCTTGGCGCTGGTGCCGCTGTTCGCCGAACAATTCGTGCTGACGCTGATCGTCGACATGATCGTCTTTGCGCTGTTCGCCGCCAGCCTGCATTTCATTCTCGGCACCGGCGGGCTTGTCAGCTTCGGCCATGCCGCCTTTTTCGGAGGCGGGGCCTATGCCGCCGCCCTGCTGGTGTTCCATACCGGCACCCCGATGGAACTGGCCTTCCTGTTCGCCCCCCTCGCCGCCGGGCTGCTGGCGCTGGCCATCGGCTGGTTCTGCATCCGGCTGTCGGGGGTCTATTTCGCCATGCTGACGCTGGCGTTCTCGCAGCTGGTCTGGAGCCTCGCCTTCCAATGGCGCGACGTGACGCGCGGCGATGACGGGCTGGTCAACATCTGGCCCGCCGAATGGCTGAATGCCCCGGCGCCGTTCTATTACTTCACCCTGATCCTTGGCACCGGCGGCATCATCTTCCTGCGCCATGTCATCCATTCGCCCTTTGGCTATGCCCTGCGCGCCGGCCGCGACAGCCCGCGTCAGGCCGAGGCCATGGGCATCGACGTCAAGCGCGTGCAATACGCCGCCTTCTGCCTTGCAGGCATCATGGCGGGCCTTGCCGGGGGGATCTTTGTCTTCTCCAAGGGCTCGGTCTTCCCGACTGTGCTGGAAATCGGCGAAAGCTTCGATGCGCTGATCGTGGTCTTCCTTGGCGGCGTGAAAACCCTTGCGGGCGGGGTTGTCGGCGCGGGCTTCATGACCGGCGTCGAAGACTGGCTGACCCGCCTTGAATACTGGCGCCTGCTGCTGGGTCTCGTGATCATCTCGGTGGTGATCCTGATGCCCGAAGGCATCGTGGGCACCCTGTCGACCCTCTGGCGCAAGATCCGCCACACCGACGAGGAAACCATCCGATGACCGAGATCCTGCGCGTCGAAAACCTCAAGAAAAGCTACGATGGCTTCGTTGCCGTGGGCGGCGTCACTTTCAGCGTCAAACAGGGCGAGCTCAAGGCCCTGATCGGCCCCAACGGCGCGGGCAAATCCACCTGCTTCAACATGCTGATGGGCCAGCTCAAACCCACCGAAGGCCGGGTGTTCTTCGACGGCAAAGACATCACCGGTCACAAGCCCCGCGACATCTGGCGCAAGGGCGTGGGGCGCACCTTCCAGATCACCGGCACCTACCAGTCGATGACGGTGATCGAAAACGTCCAGATGGCGCTGATGTCGCACCACCGGCGGATCTTTACCATCGGCCCGCGCGCCTGGAAACTCTACCGCGACGAGGCGATGGACCTGCTCGGCGTCGTCGCCATGCAGGATCAAGCCGACCGCCCCTGTTCGGTGCTGGCCTACGGCGATCTCAAACGGCTCGAACTGGCCATCGCGCTGTGCCACAAACCGCGCCTGTTGCTGATGGACGAGCCAACCGCCGGCATGGCCCCCTCGGCCCGGATCGAGCTGATGCAGCTGACCGCCGACATCGTGCGCGATCAGGGCGTCAGCGTGCTGTTCACCGAACACGACATGGACGTGGTCTTCGCCCATTCCCATCACATCATGGTGCTGAACCGGGGCGAGCTGATCGCCGATGGCAACGCCACCGAGGTGCGCAACAACCCGCAGGTGCAAGAGGTCTATCTTGGCGGCGGAACCCTCTTCAAGGAGGAAACCCATGCTTAGCGTCGAAGGCATCCACAGCTATTACGGCAAGGCTCACATCCTGTCGGACCTCAGCTTCGAGGTCCGCCGCGGCGAGGTCGTCGCGCTACTGGGCCGCAACGGCGCCGGCAAGTCGACCACGATGAAATCGGTGATGCAGCTGGTCAGGCCGCGCAAGGGCGGCGTGATCTTTCAGGGCCGCGAGCTGGTCGGCGAGCCCGCCTTTCGCGTCGCCAAATGCGGCATCGGCTACGTGCCCGAAGACCGGCGCATCTTTACCGACCTCACGGTGCTGGAAAACCTCGAAGTCGGCCGCCAGCCCGCCCGCAAAGACGCGCCGCACTGGACCACCGACCAGCTGTTCGAGATCTTCCCCAACCTCGATGAGCGCCGCGCCAACCGCGGCAAGCACATGTCGGGGGGCGAACAGCAGATGCTGACCATCGCCCGCACCCTGATGGGCAACCCGGCGCTGCTGCTGCTCGACGAGCCTTCCGAAGGCATCGCCCCGGTGATCGTCGAACAGATGGCCGCCACCATCCTGAAACTGAAAGCCCAAGGGCTGACGGTGATGATCTCGGAACAGAACCTGCATTTCGCCCGCGCCGTGGCCGACCGCGCCATCATCATCGAAGGCGGTGAAAAGAAGTTCGACGGCAGCTTCGCCGAGCTCGAAGCCCACCCCGAGATCCGCGATGCCTATCTGTCGGTCTGAGCCCCCAGCGCCAGCAACCCAAAAGCCGCGCCCGGTCTTCATCTTGCCGCATAAACTCCGGGGGGAGTCGCCCCTCAGGCGACGGGGGGCAGCGCCCCCCATGCCCCCGCGCAGACACGCGCCACAACAGATGCGCCGCCACCGTTGCCCTTGGCCGCGAATAGATCTAAGCCGCGCTCGCGCCATAGGAGACACCCCGTTTGAACGAGTACCCCAAAGCCCGCACCTCCGCCGATCACGGCTATCTTCTGGATGAGCAGATCGGCTTCCTGCTGCGCAAGGCCTACCAGCGCAATTCCACCATCTTCACCGAAAAGGTGCCGGGCAAGCTGACCCCAACCCAGTTTTCCGTGATGCATCGCCTCGCCGAAGACGGGCCGATGTCGCAGAACCGGCTTGGCCGCTCGGTGGCCATGGATGGCGCGACCACCAAGGGCGTGGTCGACCGGCTGATCCGGCGCGGCCTGCTCACCACCTCGGCAGACCCGGATGATCGCCGTCGCCACCTTGTCGCGCTCACCCTTGAGGGCATCGCGCTGATCGACGAGGCGACCGTCAAGGCCATCGAGGTCAGCGCCGAAACCCTCGCCCCCCTGCGCGAGCGCGAAAAGGAAACGCTGCTGCGCCTGCTGTCAAAGCTGGGCTAGCCCCGCCGCCGCGCCTCCCTCGCCCGCGCTCAGGCACACAGGCTTGGGAAACGCGGTGTGCCAGAAGCTCACTCGGGCGCCGCGTCGCCCAGGGCAAAGACCACCGTCACGCTGGCGCTCAGGCTCTGCTCGCCCGCCGCCACAGGGGCCGACATGACGCGCGCCATGTCCATCTTGGGCGAGGGCGCCTCATAGCTGCCACCCTCGGCGATGGTGACGATCGGCCCAAGCGTCACGCCCGCCGCCTCGGCCAGCACGCGCGCCCGCGCCATGGCATCGGCCACCGCGTTGCGCCGGGCGGCATCCATCACCGGCCCCGGCTCCTGTAGGCCAAAGCTCAGCCCGGCCAACCGGTTCGCCCCGCCCTCGGTCACCGAGGCCAGCACATCGCCCAGCGTGGCAAGGTCGCGCACCCGCACGGTCAGCTGGTTGCTCGCCTCATAGCCGGTGATGCGCGGATCTTCATTGTCGGACCGGGCCCAGACCGGCTGCAAACCAATATCCGAGGTCTGCCGGTCGCGCGCCGCGATGCCAAGCGCATCAAGCCGGGACAGGATCTCGGCCGCAACGCGCGAGGCCTCATCCATCGCAACGCCAGCTTCGGCGTTCTGCGCCGAGACGCCAAGCGACACCGTCGCCATGTCAGGCACCGCCGAAGCGCTGCCCTCGCCCGTCACTGTCAGGCGGGCCTGCTGTGCAAGCGCGGAAACCGGGGCCAGCGCCAGCGCGGCGGCAAGGCAAAGCGAAGCAGGGGCAAAGCGGATCATCTCAATCTCCCATGGGTCGTATACCTTGGGCAACATGTTCATGCGCTGCGCTGCGCACAACCCCGGTGGCATTGCTTTCTTCCGCTCGGCGGGCTGCTGCTGTATGATCTGCGAGGCCTCCCCATGATGACAGAGCAGTGATAAACAATGCGCATGGTACCGAACAACGCGCTTCTTATTTCATCTGATGGCATCGCCCTGCTGCGCCGCGACGAAGACGTCTGGCTCCGGCTGGGCGAGATGTCCTTTGCCGACGACGATCCGGGCGGCGCGCTGCAGGCGCTGAGCGCACGCGCCACCGGCCCGAACGGCACGCAGGTGCTGCTGATCCTGCCCGACGATCAGCTGCGCTATCTCGCGCTGCCCGATCCCGGCGATGACGCCAGCCGCGAGGCCGCCGTCAGCGCGGCGCTTGACGGCGCGACGCCCTATCCGGTCGACGAGCTGGTCTATGACTGGCTCATCGGCGCAAACGGCATTCAGGCCGCCGCCGTCGCGCGCGAGACCCTCGCCGAGGCGGAGGCCTTCATCGGCGCCCATGGGTTCACGCCCGTCGGGTTCTGCGCCGCGCCACAGACGCGCGATTTCCCCGGCATTCCGTTTTTCGGCAGCGCGCCGGGATGGACCGGGCCGCTGCCGCAGCGGCCGGACTGGCCCTTGCGCATCACCGATGCACCCCCACCCGGTCTGGAACAGGGGCCGCCTGCGGCTCAGGATGTGCCCGATCTCGGTCAGTCCGACGACGCTGTTGCCGACCCGCTGCCCAAAGCCGCCGAGCCCGAGTCCGGCGCACCGCTGCCGGTGATGCAGCCCGAGGCTATGGACGCGCCGACGCCCCTGCCTGACCCTGGACCTCCCCCTGCCTTTCTGGCCACCCCCAGTCCGACCCCGCCCAGTCCGACCCCGCCCAATCCGACCGCGCCTGCCCCCGAACCTGAACCTGAACCTGAACCTGAACCCGGCGTGGAACCAGCGCCGGCCAGCTTCAAGACCGGCATCTTCGGTCCCGGAGGCGAGGCACGCGCAACGTCGCTTGCCCCCCTGCCAGAGCCTGCCCAGAGCCCCATGCGCCCCGACCCGGCCCGCAGCGCCGATGCCGGGCCCGACGCCGCGCGCTTCAGCAGCATGCGCGCCAGCCGCGCCTTGCCAGAGGGCAGCAAGCCCGTACAGACCCAGAGTGCGCCACCAGCACTCACCACTGCCGCCCCATCGCCAAAGCCTGCCGAACCGGCAACGCCAACACCGGCGCCGGGCGTCTTGACCCCTGCGCGCGCCAAGCGTCAGGATGGGGGCGCCGCACCGAGCCAAGGCGGAGCGGCCAAGCCAAAGCCCGCTCCAGCGGCGCGGCAGAGCGCGCCGCCCCACACGGCCCCGCCAAAGATCGGGCCGAAGGCGGCGCCGGTCGATGCCACTCCGGTTGCCCCGGTCGAGGCCCAAGCACCCCGCCCCGGCTTCCCCATTCGCCAGCCCCTGCGCGAGAGCAAGCCCACGCAAATCAAAGACCCCGGCGAAGCGCCTCCGCCGTTGCAGGCCGCGATGGCAGGCCCTGTCGATCTCGAAGACGAACGTCGCCGCATGACCGTTTTCGGGGCGCGGCGCGGTGAGGATATCGGCGGCAAGCCCCGCTTTCTCGGGCTGATGCTGACCTTGGTGCTGCTGCTGTTCCTTTTGGGCGTCGCGGCATGGGCGGCGGTGTTCCTCGAAGAGGAACTGTCACGCTTCTTTGGTACCGGAGACGAAGCGAGCGAGATTGCCGCGACCCCACCCCCCGAGCCCGCCGCTGCGCCCGAGATCACCGCGCCGCTGCCACCCGCGCCAGCGGTCGAACCCGACGTGGTCGCCGTTGCCGTGCCCGAGCCCGCCGGAATTGCCCCGTCGCCCGAAGAGGCCGCGACCAGCTATGCCGCCACCGGCATCTGGCAACGCTCGCCCTCCGCGCCGCCCGAGGCGACGCCGGACACGCTCGACGATGTCTATGTCACCTCGGTTGATCCCAAGGTCGAGAAATCCGACGCGGTCGCGCTGCCCCCCGCGGCGCAGGCCGAAGACACCCCGCAGCCGATGCTGCTGCCACCGGGGCCGCAGGTGCGCTTTGACCTCGACGAGCGCGGGTTGGTGCGGGCGACGCCCGAAGGCGCGGTGTCCCCCGATGGCGTGCGCGTCTTTACCGGCCCGCCGCCGCAGGTGCCGCCGCCACGCCCCACGCAAGCCGGGGAACAGGCTGAGGCGACGCCCCCTAATGCAACGGACGGCCCTGCCGCCGATCCCGAGCTTGAAGCGCGCCGCCCCAGCGCACGCCCCGGCGATCTGATCGAGCAAAGCGAACGGGCAACGCAGGCCGGGTTCTCGGTGGCGGAGCTGGGCGGCAAGCGCCCGGTGTTGCGCCCGCAAACCGTGCAGCCCCCTGTCACCGCCGCAATCGCCGAGGCGCTGGACGCACCGGAACCCGCGCCCGAGCAAGCCGCGCTTGCTGAACCGGACGCCCCCGAGCAACCCACTGGCACCGATCTGGCGGTCGACCGCTCTGTCGGGCCCAAGCTGCGCCCCGGCAACATGGACAGCATCGTGCGCCGCGCCGAACCTGCGCCGGTTCAGACCGCATCGGCAGCAGCGGTGCGCCAGCCCGCGCCCAACATCCCGCAGAACGCCAATGTCGCCAGACAGGCGACGATCGAGAACCAGCTGAACCTGCGCGAAACCAGCCTGATCGGGGTCTTCGGCTCGTCCTCGAACCGGCGCGCTCTGGTGCGGCTGTCGAACGGACGGCTTCAGAACGTCAAGGTCGGTGACAGGCTGGACGGCGGGCGCGTCGCCGCCATCGGCGAGGCCGAATTGCAGCTGTCCAAGGGCGGACGCAATGTCGTGCTGCGGATGCCCAAAGGCTAAAACCCGCCCCCTTGTCAGAACGGCACGTCGTCCGATGCGTGCACGAAGCGCGCCACCACCTTCTTGGTCCCGGCTTTTTCGAACGCGATCTCCAGCTTGTCGCCCTCGATCCCGACGATCTCGCCATAGCCGAACTTCTGGTGGAACACCCTCTGCCCCATTTCGAACGCCGAGACCGCGGTCAGGTCGATCACCTGATGGCTGCTTTCGCGCGGCTGGCTGACCGGGCGCTGGGTTGAGCGCTGTTGCAGCCGCTTCCAGCCCGGAGAGTTGTAGACATTTGCCTCGGCGGCCTTGGTTTCCAGCCCCGAGCCCGCGCCATAAGGCGAGGCCGCGCCATAGGTGCCGCCGTACAGGCCCGGCGGGGTCAGCACCTCGACATGGGCTTCGGGCAGCTCGTCGATGAAGCGCGAGGGCAGCGCCGATTGCCATTGCCCGAACACCTGCCGGTTGCCCGCGAACGAGATCGTGCACAGCTCTTCGGCGCGGGTGATGCCGACATAGGCCAGCCGCCGCTCTTCCTCGAGCCCCTTGAGACCGCTTTCATCCATCGAGCGTTGCGAGGGGAACAGCCCATCCTCCCAGCCGGGCAGGAACACCGCCGGAAACTCCAGCCCCTTGGCGGCGTGCAGGGTCATGATGGATACTTTTTCACCCGCCTCGTCATTCTCATTATCCATGATCAAGGCGACATGTTCGAGAAATCCTTGCAGATTTTCGAACTGTTCCAGCGCCTTGACGAGCTCTTTCAGGTTTTCGAGCCGCCCCGGCGCTTCGGGCGTCTTGTCGTTTTGCCACATCGCGGTGTAGCCGGACTCGTCAAGGATGATTTCCGCCAGTTCCATGTGGGTCATGGTCGGCTTGCCGCGCAGGGCATCGTTCACCTCGATCGGCGCATCGTCTTCGATCACGTCGAACCCATCATCCGGCATCGGATCGCCAGCGCGGCGCAGCGGGCCAAGCATGGCCTCGCGCCAGCGGGCCAGCCCTTCGCACAGATGGCGCAGCTGGCCGCCGCCCTTGCCCTTGATGCGCCCCTCATCCACGGCAATGCGCGCACCGTCGATCAGCGACACGCCAAATTCGCGCGCCGTCTGCTGGATCAGCTGCTGCGCCTTGTCGCCAAGCCCGCGCTTGGGCGTATTGACGATGCGTTCGAAGGCCAGATCGTCGTCGGGCGACACCACCAGCCGGAAATAGGCCATGGCATCGCGAATCTCCATCCGCTCATAGAACCGGGGGCCGCCGATCACCCGATAGGGCAGACCGATGGTCAGGAACCGATCCTCGAAGGCGCGCATCTGGTGGCTGGCCCGCACCAGAATCGCCATGTCATCCAGCGAATAGGGTCGCAGGCCGCGCGTGCCCTTTTGCAGCGATTCGATCTCTTCGCCGGTCCAGCGGGCCTCGTCGACGCCATCCCAATGACCGATGAGCCGGACTTTTTCACCGCCCGCCGCCTCTGTCCACAGCTCCTTGCCAAGCCGCCCCTCGTTGCCGCGAATGACGCCGGAGGCGGCGGCAAGAATGTGCTCGGTCGAGCGGTAGTTCTGTTCCAGCCGCACCACATGCGCGCCGGGAAAATCCTTTTCGAACCGCAGAATGTTGCCGACCTCTGCGCCGCGCCAGCCATAGATCGACTGATCGTCATCGCCTACGCAGCAGACGTTGCGATGCTTGTTCGCCAGAAGCCGCAGCCAGAGATACTGCGCCACGTTGGTATCCTGATACTCGTCGACCAGAATATAGCGGAACCATTTCTGGTATTGTTCCAGCACGTCCGCATGTTGCTGAAAGATCGTCACCATGTGCAGCAGCAGGTCGCCAAAGTCGCAGGCGTTCAGCTCGCGCAGGCGGGCCTGATACCGGTCATACAGTTCGGTGCCACGGTTGTTATAGGCCGACGCCTCGGAGGCGGGCACCTTGGCCGGCACCCATGCGCGGTTTTTCCAACTGTCGATCAGCCCCGCCAGCTGACGGGCCGGCCATCGCTTTTCATCAATACCCGCTGCCGAAATCAGCTGTTTCAGCAGGCGGATCTGGTCGTCCGTGTCGAGAATTGTAAAGTTCGACTTCAGCCCGACCAGCTCGGCATGGCGCCGCAGCAGCTTGACGCAGATCGAATGGAAAGTGCCAAGCCACGGCATGCCCTCGATCTGCTGGCCGAGCATCCGGCCGACCCGGTTCTTCATCTCGCGCGCGGCCTTGTTGGTGAAGGTCACCGACAGGATCTCGTTCGGACGCGCCCGCCCGGTCATCAGCAGGTGCACGATGCGCGCGGTCAGCGCCTTGGTCTTGCCGGTCCCGGCCCCGGCCAGCATCAGCACCGGCCCGTCGAGCCGTTCGACCGCCTCGCGCTGCGCCGGGTTGAGATCGTCGAGATAGGGCATCGGCCGCGCGGCCATGGCGCGGGCGGACAGCGATGCGCCCTCGAAGGCGTCCATGTCATCGAATGTGCTCATGGCGGGTAATCTAGCGATCTGGCGCCCTGATGGGAAGAGACCGTTCCCCTTACGTTCGCAAGAAACCTGTGGACGGTTCAAAGCTGTGTGAAACTTGCGGAAAAACGGCGGCGCATCGGCCCGGGCCTGAGCCCGGATTTTAACGACCCGATAACACCTTGGGCGCAAACCGGGCATACTCTCTACAAGCGAAAGGTATGACAAATGTCCATGTCCGCGTTGGGCAGCGCAAGTGCTGGGCTTTACAGCGCCAGTGCCGTGTCCCTGTCCACCCCTCCCACCACCGAGGCCGCCGCCGAAGCGGGCGCCACCGGTGGCCAACCGCCCTCGGGCCCGCCGCCGGGAGGTGGGGCGCCGCCCTCAGGCCCGCCTCCGGGGGGATCCGCCGCAGCCAGTGGCGGGGTTGATGCCGAATCTCTGGTGGTTTCGTTGTTCGAAACCGATACCGAGAGCAGCAGCGACAGCACCTTGATCGACACCTACCCGGATGCCGATACCAATGACGACGGCACCGTCACCGACGCCGAACTGGCCGCCTATCAGGCCGCCCAGGCCGCAGACGCCAGTGCTGACGCCAACGCCGACGCGGCGGCCGAGATCGCCTCGGCCGCGGCCTCCTATACCCAGGCGCGCACCACGCTCAGCGCGCTTGACTGACCCGATTGCGGTGCCTGAATTTCCCTCTGGCGCCGCAAGCCCCGGCGGGTCCTGCGCCGTCATCCCATGGCGCAGGATATGCCCACGGCTGACCGTTGTTCGGCACGGCTATGCAAACCCGTCGCAATTCGTGGCAAAACTTGCAAACCCGCCTTGCGCCGCAACGCGGCATGGCGTTCACTCTGCGTCACGGTCGACAAGGCCTTAGACGGAGGAAAGAGACGCAATGCCCGAGTTCAACAAGATTCTCATTGCGAACAGGGGGGAGATCGCCATTCGCATCATGCGGGCGGCGAACGAGATGGGCAAGAAGACGGTCGCCGTCTTCGCCGAGGAAGACAAGCTTGGCCTGCACCGCTTCAAGGCGGACGAAGCCTACCGGATCGGCGAGGGGCTTGGCCCCGTTGCGGCCTATCTGTCGATCCCCGAGATCATCCGTGTGGCCAAGCTGTCGGGGGCGGATGCGATCCACCCGGGCTATGGCCTGCTGTCGGAAAACCCCGAGTTCGTCGATGCCTGCGATGCCGCCGGGATCACCTTTATCGGCCCCAAGGCGGCCACCATGCGCGCCCTTGGCGACAAGGCGAGCGCCCGCAAGGTTGCCATCGAGGCCGGCGTGCCGGTCATCCCCGCCACCGAGGTTCTGGCCGATGACTGGGACGCCATCACCAAAGAAGCCGAGGAAATCGGCTATCCGCTGATGCTCAAGGCCTCCTGGGGCGGCGGCGGGCGCGGCATGCGCCCGATCAACGGCCCCGAAGAGCTCAAGGAAAAGGTGCTTGAAGGACGGCGCGAAGCCGAGGCTGCCTTTGGCAACGGCGAAGGTTATCTGGAAAAGATGATCATCCGCGCCCGCCACGTCGAGGTGCAGATCCTTGGCGACAAGATGGGCAACATCTATCACCTGTACGAGCGCGACTGCTCGGTGCAGCGCCGCAACCAGAAGGTCGTCGAGCGCGCCCCCGCGCCGTATCTGTCCGAGGCGCAGCGCGAGGAAATCTGCGAGCTTGGCCGCAAGATCTGCGCCCATGTGAATTACGAATGCGCCGGTACCGTCGAATTCCTGATGGATATGGACAGCGGCAAGTTCTACTTTATCGAGGTGAACCCCCGCGTTCAGGTCGAACACACCGTCACCGAAGAGGTGACCGGCATCGACATCGTTCAGGCGCAGATCCTGATCGCCGAGGGTAAATCCCTCGCCGAGGCCACTGGCAAAGCCTCGCAATACGATGTGCGCCTGACCGGCCACGCGCTTCAGACCCGGATCACCACCGAAGATCCGACCAACAATTTCATCCCCGATTACGGCCGCATCACCGCCTATCGCAGCGCCACCGGCATGGGCATCCGCCTAGACGGCGGCACCGCCTATGCGGGCGGCGTTATCACCCGCTACTACGATTCTCTGCTGGTGAAGGTGACCGCCAAGGCCCCCACCCCGGAAAAGGCGATCAAGCGGATGGACCGCGCCCTGCGCGAATTCCGCATCCGGGGGGTTAGCACGAACATCGACTTCGTGATCAACCTGCTGAAACATCCGGTGTTCCTGAACAACCAGTACAGCACCAAGTTCATCGACACGACGCCCGAGCTGTTCGATTTCAAGAAGCGCCGCGACCGGGGCACCAAGGTGCTGACCTATATCGCCGATATCACGGTGAACGGTCACCCCGAGGTACAGAACCGCCCCAAGCCTGCCGCCGAACTGAAACCGGCGCGCCCGCCCCTGCTGCAGCACGAGGTGCCCCCCGCCGGCACCCGCACCCTGCTGGAAGAAAAGGGAGCGCAGGCGGTGGCAGACTGGATGTCAGCCCAGAAACGCCTGCTGATCACCGACACCACCATGCGGGACGGGCACCAGTCGCTGCTGGCGACGCGGATGCGGTCCATCGACATGATCAAGGTGGCGCCCGCCTATGCCGCGAACATGTCCGATCTGTTCTCGGTCGAATGCTGGGGCGGCGCGACCTTCGACGTGGCCTACCGCTTCTTGCAGGAATGCCCGTGGCAGCGGCTGCGCGACATCCGGGCACGGATGCCCAACATCATGACGCAGATGCTGCTGCGCGCCTCGAACGGGGTCGGCTATACCAACTATCCCGACAACGTGGTGCAAAGCTTTGTCGCACAGGCGGCCGCCAGCGGCGTCGATGTGTTCCGGGTGTTCGATTCGCTCAACTGGGTCGAGAACATGCGCGTGGCGATGGATGCGGTCATCGACTCGGGCAAGATCTGCGAAGGCACGATCTGCTACACCGGCGATATCCTCGATCCCGACCGGGCAAAGTACAACCTTGCCTACTATGTCGACATGGGCAAGGAACTGAAGGCCGCTGGCGCGCATGTGCTGGGGCTCAAGGACATGGCCGGGCTGCTCAAGGCCAATTCCGCCGGCGCGCTGATCAAGGCGCTAAAGGAAGAGGTCGGCCTGCCGATCCATTTCCACACCCATGACACCAGCGGCGCGTCGATTGCCACGGTGATCGAAGCCGCGCGCGCGGGCGTCGATGCGGTGGATGCGGCAATGGATGCGCTGTCGGGCAACACCTCGCAACCGACGCTGGGCAGCATCGTCGAGGCGCTGCGCCACACCGACCGCGACACGCTGCTGGATGTCGGCACCATCCGCGAGCTGTCGAACTACTGGGAAGCGGTGCGCGGCCAGTACGCCGCGTTCGAGTCCGGTCTTCAGGCGCCGGCCTCCGAGGTTTACCTGCACGAGATGCCCGGCGGGCAGTTCACCAACCTCAAGGCGCAGGCCCGCTCGATGGGGCTCGAAGAGCGCTGGCACGAGGTCGCGCAGACCTATGCTGACGTGAACAAGATGTTCGGCGATATCGTCAAGGTGACGCCCTCGTCCAAGGTGGTCGGCGACATGGCGCTGATGATGGTGTCGCAGAACCTGACCCGCGCCCAGGTCGAAGACCCCGCCACCGATGTCAGCTTCCCCGATTCGGTGATCGACATGATGCGCGGCAATCTCGGCCAACCGCCGGGCGGCTTCCCTGAAACCATCGTCAACAAGGTGCTGAAAGGCGAAAGCCCCAATCTGGAACGCCCCGGCGCGCATCTTGCCCCGGCCGATCTGGACGCGTTGCGCGCCGAGCTGGCGGCGAAATTCCCCGACGAAGACTTCGACGACGAGGATTTCAACGGCTACCTGATGTACCCCAAGGTCTTCACCGACTACGCCGCCCGCCACGAGGAATACGGCCCGGTGCGGGTGCTGCCGACGCTGACCTATTTCTACGGGATGCAGCCCGGCGAAGAGATCACCGCCGAAATCGACCCCGGCAAGACGCTGGAAATCCGGCTGATCACCGTGGGCGAGACGCAGGATGACGGCGAGGTCCGGGTGTTCTTCGAACTCAACGGCCAGCCGCGCGCGGTGCGCGTGCCCAACCGCAAGGCCAAGGCCACCAGCGTCGCCCGCCCCAAGGCGGAGGTCGGCAACCCCTCGCATATCGGCGCGCCGATGCCCGGCGTGGTGGCATCTGTCGCGGTGCAGGCCGGGGCGCAGGTCAAGACCGGCGATCTGCTTCTGACCATCGAGGCGATGAAGATGGAAACCGGCCTGCACGCCGAACGCGATGCGGTGATCAAGGCGGTTCACGTGGTGCCCGGCGGTCAGATCGACGCCAAGGATCTGCTTATCGAGCTTGAATGACCCCGCGCCACAGGCGTGGATGCGACTGACAGGGCGGCCCGGTGATTCCGGGCCGTCTTTTCGTTTCCGCGGGACGGCCTTGCGCTGCCCCGCCCCAGGATATTCGCCCAAAAACCCACCTTTTGCTTCCCGCATGGGGTGAATAACTGAGCCAATATCTGCAATTTATGGTTGCACATGTGCTGAAAACACACAAAATTTGCTTAAATGCTTTCGACACCTGCACCTTGGTATTGCCAGCCCCCCGAAAGGCCATTTATGCAGGTCGCGTAACGAAAGAAATTCGATTGAAGGCAGTTCCGATGAATCTTTTCACGACATCCGCCGCCGCGGTTCTGCTTTTTGCAGGCGCAGCGAATGCCGCGACCGTCAGCTACAGCGCGTCTATTGCGACCAGCACGACCAGCTGGGAAGATAGCGTTGCTCTTTCCATGTTTGACGAGACGCTCGGCACGCTCAACAGCGTCACCCTGTCCCTCTATGGTACGGCCAGCGGCACGGCAAAGGCGGAAAGCCTCGATGCCTCGCCGGCCGACGTTTCGCTCAGCCTTGGCGCGAACATCGTGGGTACCTACACCGGTTACGGCTTCGACGTTTCCGTCAATCCGCTTGCGAATAGTGTCACGAGCCTCAGCGCGTATGACGGCACCATCGATTTCGCCGGCACCTCCGGTGTCACCTACGAAGGTCTGACGGCAGACGATACCGACTCGGCAACCTTCACCAGTGCCCTCGAGGCCTTCATTGGCACCGGCACCTTCACGCTTGACCTGGCTGCCCAGGGCAACAGCAGCGGAACCGGTGCGGGCAACCTGATCACCCAGTTCGCCACCAGCGCCGGCGCCACCGCCTACGTGATCTACGACTACACCCCGACCTCGACGGTGCCGCTGCCTGCGGGTGCACCGCTGCTGCTGCTCGGTGTCGGCGGGATTGCGCTGCTGCGTCGTCGCAAGACGGCCTGACCCAAGCCCAGACGATTTTCAGGCCCGCCGCGCCCCCGCGCGGCGGGCCTTTTCATGCGCTCAGTCGCCCTGCCCCGCAATCAACGGGCTGGCATCGCGCTTGAACAGCGCTGACATGCCGGCAATCTGGCCAGCGCCCAAGCCTCATTGCAGATGGCCGCGCGAGCCACCCCCTATTGTTACGCAAGGGCACAGAGCCCCGCCGCGAATTTCCGCAAAAAGGTGACAATTTCCTCTTGCGGAGCGGCGCGGGAAACCGTAAATGCCCCCCTACCAACCGGTTGCGGGCGTAGCTCAGGGGTAGAGCATAACCTTGCCAAGGTTAGGGTCGGGCGTTCGAATCGCCTCGCCCGCTCCAGTTGGTCAACGACAGCTCGGCTGTCACGGTGCGGGCGTAGCTCAGGGGTAGAGCATAACCTTGCCAAGGTTAGGGTCGGGCGTTCGAATCGCCTCGCCCGCTCCAATATCTTCTTCGGAAGACGTGAAAAAGGGTCGCCTTCGGGCGGCCCTTTCGCGTTTCAGAGGCACCGAGGTATTGTTGATAAAGTTAATAAGGTATTGCAAGTCAGGGCCAAACGTGGTGTCACGGACCGTGACCTTCACGCCAGCATCCAGACGGGTGCAAGCACGTCCTGTTGATCTGTTTTCTAGGGAGCTGCCGGTGCCTCGCGTCATCCGTCCCCATGCCGTTTTCGCGCTGTTCTGCGCCATTGTCACGCTTTGCCTTGCCGCCCCGGTCGCGGCCGACGGCGATGCCCCCGGCGGGCTGTCGATCGAGCTTAATGCCCAGGAACAGACCGAGCGCGGCTGCAAGCTGAGCTTTCTGGCGCGCAACGGCAGCGGGGCCGACATTGCCTCGGCGATTTACGAGACGGTGCTGTTCGACAGCACCGGGCAGGTCAACCAGCTGACGCTGTTCGATTTCGGCGCGCTGCCGACGAACAAGCCGCGCCTGCGGCAATTTGTGGTGCCGGGGCTGCAATGCGATGCGCTGGGTCAGGTGCTGATCAACGGCGCCGCCACCTGCGAGGCGGATGCGGGCGCCGATGCCTGCACAAGCGCGCTGACCCTGACCAGCCGCACCGGTGTGGAGATGATGGGATGAACGCGCTTGATATGCTGACGGACGCAATCCAGCGTCTTTACGATCTTGGCGGGCCGGTGGTGCTGTTTCTTACGGCGGTATCAGTGCTGACGCTGGCGGTGGTGCTTTACAAGCTCTGGCAATTCCGCGCCGCAGGCGTTGGCCGCCACCGGGCGCTGCGCGATGCGGTGGCAGCATGGGATCGCGGCGAGCGCGCCGAATCCGCCCGCGCGCTGGAACGCTCGCGCAGCTATTTGCGCCCGGTGATCGCGATGGCGATGGCGGGCGATGTCGATAGCGCCCGGCTTGATGCCGAGGCCGAAACCCGTTTTGCCGCGTTGGAACGGGGCTTTCGCTTTCTCGACGGGGTGGCGCAACTGTCGCCGCTCGTCGGCCTGTTCGGCACGGTTCTGGGCATGATCACCGCGTTTCAGGCCCTGCAGGAAGCCGGCAGTCAGGTCGATCCGTCGCTGCTGGCGGGCGGCATCTGGGTGGCGTTGCTGACGACTGCGGTGGGCCTTGCCGTCGCCATGCCGACGCAGGTTCTGCTCAGCTGGCTTGAAACACGCATCGACGCCGAGCGGGTGCTGGCCGGTCAGGCGCTGCGCACCATCGAATCCCCTGCCGCCGGGCGCGAGGCTGCGCCAAAGCCGCAAGGGCTGCGCGTCCATGCGTAAGGCACGGCGCAGGAACCGGCTGTCGATGACCTCGCTCATCGACGTGATCTTCCTGCTGCTGCTGTTCTTCATGCTCAGCTCGACCTTTTCCAAATTCTCCGAGGTCGAACTGATGGCCGCCGGTGCCGGAGTCGGCACGGGCGATGCCCGCCCGTTGTTCCTGCGGCTGGGGCCGGACAGCGTAACGCTCAACGCCGCGGAGCTGACGCTCGACACCCTGCCCGAGGCGCTCAGCCCCGAAGCGGGCGAGCCCGAGGAAAACCGCCCGCTGCTGGTGTCGTTGCAACCGGGGGTCAGCGCCCAGCGGCTGACCGATCTGCTGGTGGTGCTGCGCCGCGTGCCCGGCTTTGCGCCAACAATTCTCGGAGGCGCCTGATGATCAGAACTCATCGCCCCAGATCGAAGTCAGAGCCGACCATCGCGCTGATCAACATCGTCTTCCTGATGCTGATCTTCTTTCTGGTAGCCGGTCAGGTGGCGCAGCCGCTGGGCGAATCGCTGACGCTGGTGCGCACCGCCGATCTCGATAGTGCCGCCGCGCCGTCGGATGCGCTGGTCGTGACGCCGGACGGGGCGCTGTCGCTGCGCGGCACGGCGCTTGCCAGCCCCGAGGCGTTTCTGGCGGCGCTCGATACCCCCCCGTCCGAGGTGCGCATCGTGCCCGACCGCGATCTTCCCGCAGAGGATCTGGTGGCGCTGGCCCGTGCCCTTCGTCGGGGCGGGGCAGAAAAGGTCATCGTGGTGACCGAACGGGGGCTGGAATGAACGCTGTACGGACATCCCGCGCCGCAAAGCTGGCGGCGGCCCTGCTGGCTTGCGGGGCGCATGGCGCACTAGCCCTGGCGCTGATGCAGACCGAGCCGCCGGTGAAGATCGAAGGCGCCTCTGGCGGCGAGGCAGCGCTTGGATCGAGCTTTGCCGACATGTCGCGCGGCACGCTGACGTCTGAGCCGACCGAAGAGGTGCTGACGCCCGAGGCCACCCCAACGCAGCCCACAGAACCCGAGCAAGCCATCGCGCCGGAGCCCGCGCCACAGCGCGCGGCAGAGGCCGCCGTTGCGCCCTCCCCAGAGCCTTTGACGCCAGAGCCCCTGACGCCCTCGGCGCAGCCCGACGTGATCGCCGCCTTGCCGCCAGAAACCGCGGAGCCGGCCAAGGCAGAACCGCCGGATCAGCCCGCGCCTTTGGTCGCCGAAGACACGCCTTCGGATGAGGCCGTTGCGGTATCGCGCCGCCCCGCCGTGCGCCCGGACACGCTGACACCGCCGCCCAAGGCCGAAGCTGCCAAGCCGACGCGCAAGGCAGAAGCCGCCGAGCCGACGAAAAAAACCCGCGCGGAGCCCGCGCCAAAGCGCCAGCAAGCGCCCCAAGGCAATGCCGAGCGCAGCGCACGCGCCGGGCAGGCGACGGGCAGCGACAGCGGGCGCGCCGCCTCCAGCGGCCAAGGCGGCAAATCGGACGCGGCCGGCAATGCCGCCGCGAGCAACTATCCCGGCGAGGTGATGCGCAAGCTGAGCCGCGTGGCGCGCCCCCGTCTCAACACGCGCGGCAGTGCGGTCATTGCCTTCAACATTGGCGGCAACGGCGGGCTTGCCGGGCTGTCGGTGGCGCGCAGTTCCGGGTCGGCGGCGCTGGATCAGGCGGCGTTGCGGGTGGTGCAGCGCGCCGCCCCCTTCCCCGCGCCGCCCTCGGGCGCGCGGCGCAGCTTTTCAATCGAGATCAAGGCGCGTTAAAGCGCAGCAAAAATCGCCTGCCGCATCGCTCCGAGGGGCCTGTCGCCTTAGGGCAGTTTCGGCAGCGTCGCGCCAAAGCTCCGCCCAGCTGCCTTGCCCGACACCAGATGCGCCGTGTCATCGGCATCAAATGGTGCCAAGGCGCATCTCGGGGCCCCCCAGCGCGCCCTGCTGCGGGCAACAGCTCGCGCGTCGGCTGTGCACCGCGTGATCCGCGATATGGCAAAGAGAGACTCCCCGCATCGCGGGCATGGCGCAGCTTCCCAGCTCAGATCCAGTGTCCTGCCCAATTCGAGGTCAGGGCTCAGCCCGATGCGCCGCCCCGGCAAGTTGCGCCAGTCGTCTGCGCTGCCATCTCCGGCGCTTTGCCTGCCCAACCCGGTCGAGCCGGCCAGATCAACATAGACCCCGCGTGCCAGCCCATCGGATGCTTCAAGCGGGCCTCCGTCACCGTGGACATGATCGAGCCCGCTGTCGCTGCTCACATGCCACCGCCGGGCATTGCAACCGTTCACCGGCACAAAACCGGTGTCGTCCGCGTCAACAGACCGGACGGGACGTGAGACACGCCGACGAACCATGTTTCGGAGTTTCTCGACATCCCCATGCAGCGAACTGTCGTGACCACATCGCCGATGATCGGCAAGAATTGCCGTATACACCCAACTGCCGAAATCATAGGCCAGCCGCCAAGGCTCATCTCGTAGAAACAGCGCAAGGTCGGTGTCCCTACCGCCCGGCGCGTTGCTGGCGCACACACGCTGCTGACCTTCGACATTGCGCCGACGATAAAGCACGCAGTGTTCTTCACCGTCAGCACCGTGGTCCGCTCGGTGTTCAACCTGGCCTGACGGAACGGCCATGTCGACGTCGATTTCAACGCCGCACCCAGCTCGCCCGCATTCTGGCGCAGATCGGCGCGCCTGCGGGCAAAGACGACCGCCGCAACTCTTCCTTGACGCGCCGGTCTCGGCGCTCAACATTGCCCACCAGCTGCACGTGATGCGGATCGCCCGCGAGTTTGCCGAGGCTGGCGACGGGGTGATCGCCATGATGCACGATCGTACACTGACGGCGATGTTCGCCGACCGTATCGCGATAATGTCCGGCTGGCACATCCGCGCCGCGCCACCCTCCGGAAAGGCCCCTGAATGTACCTCGCAATGAACCGCTTCACCGTCACGTCCGAAAACGCCGCCGCCTTCGAGGCGCTCTGGCTGTCGCGCGACAGCCGACTGCACGAAAACCCCGGCTTCGTCGCCTTTCACATGCTCAAAGGGCCCGAGGAAGACGGCCAGATCCTCTACGCCTCGCACACCGTCTGGGAATCCGAAGACGCCTTCCGCACCTGGACCCGCTCCGACAGCTTTCGCGCCGCCCATGCCCGCGCTGGAGGCACCCGAAAATTGCACGAAGGCACACCGAAATTCGAAGGCTTCACCGCCATCCAGCACATCCCGGCCCCGGCCTGACAGCGCCGCGCCCGCCCTTCATCTTGCCCCTAAACTCCGGGGAGCGCGAGGGGCTGGCCCCTCGCATCGCAACGCCTCGACCCGGCGCTTGGCTCGCCTGCGGCACCGGCCCCATCGCCCTTTGAAAACGAGTGGATCGGCCTGCGACTCAGGCCCATGCAATTGGCGCGCAACACAAAGTCGCTCGCGCCTCCATGTATCGCCATCTTCGGGGTGCCGGCTGACAATAAATCCGCACATGGCCTGCGCGATCTGATCACCCTTGCCACCAAAGCCCCGCCGCGACGGGTCTCACCCCCGCCCGGCACGCGATCGGCAAGGAATCTCGGGCAGTCTGCCAGCAGCGGTCGCAACCGGCACTCCGATGCTCTAGAACCACGGCAAACACCTCTGGGAGCCGCCATGCTATCCTATCAGCACCTTTACCATGCCGGAAACCTCGCGGATGTGCAGAAACACGCGATGCTTGGCTACATGCTCGATTACCTGATGCGCAAACCCAAGCCGATCAGCTACATCGAAACCCATGCCGGGCGCGGGCTATACGATCTGTCCGCCGCCGAGGCGCTGCGCACCGGCGAGGCCGAAAAGGGCATCGGTGCCTTGTCAGGCGATCTGCCGAGGGATCACCCCTATACTCTGGCCCTGTACCAGATCCGCGACGCGCAGGGGCCAGACGCCTACCCCGGCTCGCCGTTGATCGCCCGCACCCTGCTGCGCGACATCGACCGTCTGCATCTGGCCGAACTGCACCCGCAGGAACACGCCGCGCTCGAACGCGCGCTGAGCGGCCCCGGCGTTGCCATCCACCGCACCGACGGTTTCGAGCTGGCACAAAGTCTGTGCCCCCCCGAGCCACGGCGGGGCCTGATGCTGGTCGACCCGTCCTACGAGGTCAAGAACGACTACGACCGCATTCCGCGCTTTCTGGCGCAGGTGGCACGTAAATGGAATGTCGGGGTGCTGGCGCTTTGGTACCCGGTGCTGACTTCGGGGCTGCATCAGCCGATGCTGCGCGCCCTGACCGATGCCCACCCCGGCGCCCTGCGCCACGAGGTGCATTTCCCACCCATCCGCGACGGCCACCGGATGATCGGATCGGGCATGTTCGTGATCAACCCGCCTTGGGGGCTGGCAGATGAGACCCGCCGCATCGACCGGCTGTTTGCATCGGCCAGAAAACGCTGAGCGGATCGCTCCATCCTGTGTATTCTACCGTGATGACCAGCGCCCCGGCCCCGGTTGCCTTGTCAGAGCCCCCCGCCATCCTGCAGCGGGTTTCTGCACAACTGCGTCGGGGCGGCACTGGTTTGGCAGCGCCGCGGTGCGCTGACACGATTTTGCCCATTGCCGCAACTGGCCACGCGCCCCAGATTGTATCCGCGTAAACTGGAAAGGACTGACATGCCCGGACATCTTCACGCACAATCCCTCGGGGAACGAGCAACTTGGGCCGCAATCTGAGGTTCTGGCTGGCGGCTCCGAATGCCACCCCATTTGACCCGAGCGATGCGCCATTGGCGCTTGGCGCGCTGCTGTTGCGCGCGGCGCAAACCGATCATGCCGCGCTTTTCGCACGCCCCGGCGCGCTGGCCGCGATTCTTGCCCATTGTTACGACCTGACCGCGCGCGAGGCCGCCGAGATGCTGGAAGCCTGTGATCGGGTCGAAGCCGTCGCACCGCCGGGCTGCGATTTCGCTAGGCTGTTGCACAAGGCGATCTGCAATACCGACCGCCGCGCCATGGCCCGCCGCCTGTGCGAAGCACTGGTGGCCGGGGGGTATTGCGGCCCGGGCGATCCGCGCATCGCAACGCTGATCGAGGCCGTTCTTGGCATCGAGGACCATGACAGCGCGGCATCACGCCGCGCCAGCTAAGGTTGAATTCTCTGCCACCGCACCCGCTAACGTGTTAGGATCTGGCACAGCAAGATCCCGTCCCCGGCCAGAGGACCAAAGCCATGTTCGAGCGACTGAAAGCGATGCTGCACCTTGGAGAGGCGCCCGGCGCACCGTTGCCGGAACTCGATTACAGCCATGCGCTGGGGGCGTTGCTGGTCAAGGTCGCAATGGCGGATCAGGCCTATCTGTTCGAGGAAATCGAACAGATCGACCGCATCCTTGCCGAGGCCTGCGGGCTAGACCCGGTCAGGGCCGCGCGGATGCGCGCCACATGTGAAAAGCTCGCGTTGCACGGCCCGGAGATCGAAACCATGGCCGAGCACATCCGCGGCGCCGTGCCGCTGGCGCAGCGCCGTGCCGCCGCCGAAGCGCTGTGGAAAGTCGTTCATGCCGACGGCGTCACCGGCACCCGCGAATCCGCGCTGGTGGCATTGATCGAGGAACATCTCGGTCTTGGCGACGATGCCCTCGAACCCGACCGCCAGAGGCTGCTGAACACGCTATAACCTCACGCCCGCGCGAGAGGCGCTTTCCCGCCGGGCAACCCCGCGCTATATGCAGGGACATGTTCGCAGATTTCCTCCGCAGGCTCACCGAGCCGGGCCCGACCCGCCTTCCCGACACCGACGCGCGGCTTGCGCTGACGGCCCTTCTGGTGCGCGTCGCCCGGGCCGACGAAACCTACGATGCCGCCGAAAGCGCCCGCATCGACCGCATCGTGGCGCAGCGCTACGGCCTGTCGCCGTTCGAGGCGAGCAAGCTGCGCGGCGAGGCAGAGGCGCTTGAGGCCGAGGCCCCGGACACGGTGCGCTTTACCCGCGCGATCAAGGATGCGGTGGATTACCAGCACCGCATCGGCGTGATCGAGGCGCTGTGGCAGGTGGTGCTGGCCGATGGCGTGCGCGAGGCCGAAGAAGACGCGCTGCTGCGCCTTGTGTCGAACCTGCTGGGCATCAGCGACGTGGACTCGGCGATGGCGCGCAAGCGGGTATCGGGCGAGGCATAAGCGCCCCGCGCATGGGCGCCTGCCGCATGACGCGGCGAAAACCCTGCGTTTGGTGCTGTTTTGCACATTGCATTGGGCGCGGCTTTACGCCCATGTTTGCGTTGACCGACCAATCAAGACCCAGAGGTATGGCTTGCCAAACGCCACCCCCGTCATCGAGATCCGAAATCTCCACAAGGCCTATGGCAGCCTCGAAGTGCTCAAGGGCGTGCATGTCACCGCCCATCGCGGCGACGTGGTGTCGCTGATCGGCTCTTCGGGGTCGGGCAAATCGACGCTTCTGCGCTGTTGCAACCTGCTGGAGGACAGCCAGCGCGGCGAGATCCTGTTCAATGGCGAGCCGGTGGCATGGCAGGGCGAAGACCACGCCCGCCGCCCCGCCGATCCCAAGCAGGTTCTGCGCATCCGCACCAACCTGTCGATGGTGTTCCAGCAGTTCAACCTGTGGGCCCATATGACCATCCTTCAGAACGTGATGGAAGCGCCGGTGACGGTGCTGCGCCGCCCCCGCGCCGAGGTCGAGAAAGCCGCGCGCGCCTATCTCGACAAGGTCGGCATCGGTGACAAATGCGATGCCTTTCCCGCGCAGTTGTCGGGCGGGCAGCAGCAACGCGCCGCCATCGCGCGCGCGCTGTGCATGGAACCGCAGGCGCTGCTGTTCGACGAGCCGACCTCGGCGCTCGATCCCGAGCTCGAGCAGGAGGTCATCAAGGTCATCAAGTCGCTGGCCGAAGAAGGCCGCACCATGCTGATCGTCACCCATGACATGAAGATGGCCGCAGACGTGAGCGATCACGTGGTGTTCCTGCATCAAGGCCTGATCGAGGAAGAAGGCCCGCCGCAGACGCTGTTCGGCGCGCCCAAATCGGAACGCCTGCAAGGCTTTTTGAAATCCACGACCCACGCGTAAGCCGTGGGCGATACCAACCAAGGGATGAACAAGATGAACAAGATCCTTTTCGGCACCGCCGTTCTGGCACTGAGCGCTGGCGCGGCGCTGGCGCAGGACGTGGTGCGGCTGGGCACCGAGGGCGCCTATCCTCCGTACAACTTCATCAACGATGCGGGCGAGGTCGATGGCTTTGAACGCGTTCTGGGCGACGAGCTGTGCAAGCGCGCCGAGCTGACCTGCGAATGGGTCACCAACGACTGGGATTCGATCATTCCGAACCTCGTATCGGGCAACTACGACGCCATCATCGCGGGCATGTCGATCACGCCTGAGCGTGAAGAGGTTGTCGCCTTCACCCAGAACTACACCCCGCCGTCGCCCTCGGCCTTTGCGGCGATGATGGACGGGATCGATCTGGAAACCGCAGTGATCGCGGCGCAGACCGGCACCATCCAGTCGGCGCATGTGGCGACGATGGAAGGCGCGACCCTTGTCGAATACCCCACCCCCGACGAGACCGTCGCGGCGATGATGGCCGGCGAGGCCGATGTGGTGCTGTCCGACAAGGATTACCTGATCCCGGTGGTCGAGGAATCCGGCGGCGAGGTGATGTTTGTCGGCGATGACGTGCCACTGGGCGGCGGCATCGGCATGGCCTTCCGCCAGTCCGACCCGGAGCTGCGCGAGACATTCGACGCGGCGATCCAGAGCATGAAGGATGACGGCACGCTCAACGCCATGATCGTCGAATATCTGGGCGCCGACAGCCCCAAGTTCTGATGCTTTTTGCCCCGGCGCAACAGCCGGGGCATCCCTGACCGGAGAGCCCGCCATCTTCACCGCCTGCGCCGATCCTTCCGCCCTGACGGGCCTAAGCTGGCTTGCCTGTTATCTGACAACCGGCAAGCACATGGCGTTTTACGGCTCTTTCGGGACCGTGCTGCTGCTGCTCGCGATCACCGCGCCGGTGGCGTTGGGAATGGGGTTTCTGGGGGCGATGGGCGCGCGCGCGCGAATTGCGCCGCTGCGCTGGCTGGGCCAAGGCTATATCGCGGTGGTGCGCGGGGTTCCGGACATCGCGTTCTTCCTGTTCTTCGTGATCGCACTGGATCAGGGGTTCGAATGGCTACGCCATCAGGTGAAATGCCCCGACTGGCCCGATGCCATCCGTCAGGGCAATGATTTCGTGGTCTGCCCGGCGGCCAAGCTGCCGCTGAGTTCGTCGCCGCAGATCTGGCACGAGATCTATGGCTTTTCGCTGGCAGTACTGACCTTTGCCATCGTATTTGGCGCCTTCGCCGCCAATGTGCTGTACGGCGCGATGAAGGCGGTGCCCCATGCCCAGCTTGAAACCGCCGAGGCATACGGGATGTCGCACCGCCAGACCTTCTGGCGCATTCTGATCCCGCAAATGTGGGTTTATGCGCTGCCCGGCCTGTCGAACCTGTGGATGGTGCTGATCAAGGCCACCCCGCTGCTGTTCCTGCTCGGGGTCGAGGACATCGTCTACTGGGCACGCGAACTAGGCGGATCGAAGACGGCGCGCTTCACCGATTATCCGCATGGCGATTGGCGCGTGTGGTATTTCGCGGCGCTGCTGGTGTTCTACCTGTGCTTCACGCGGGTGTCGGAGATCGTGCTGGCGCGGCTGATGAGGCGGCTCACCCATGGTCAGGCGACCTTGGGCGGCGAAACGCAAAGAAAGGCGGCGTGATGCCTCTGGCGAAGGTCGCAGTGGGGCGCTGCCCCACACCCCGGGATATTTATGGCCAGAAGAAGCGCCTGCCGGGCACTGGGGGTGAGGCATGAGTTGCTGGGATGTGGTGGCCGATTACGGGCTGCGCTCGCTGGGCATTGGCGAGCGGCTGTTGCCGCGCGATGATTTCACTCTGTGCAAGCAGGTGGTGCTGATCGGATCGGGGATGATCTGGAACGTCTATTTCGGCATTTCGGCGTTGCTTTGCGGGTTCTTTCTGGCGACCGCGCTGGCGGTTGGCAAGGCATCGCGGGTGACGCCGCTGCGCAAGGCGGCGGAATGGTTCATCTTTGTCTTTCGCGGCTCGCCGCTGTTTATCCAGTTTTTCTTCGCCTACTTCCTGTTCCTGTCGCTGAAATCGGTCTCGCCGCTGTTCGACCCGCTGTCCTCGGCTTGGCTGGGGGCGCTGATCGTGCTGTTCTTCAACACCGCCGCCTATTCGGGCGAAATCTTTTATGGCGCGTTGTTGTCGGTTCCCAAGAGCGATATCGAGGCCGCGGATGCCTATGGCTTTACCGGCTGGTCGCGGTTTCGGCGCATCGTCTGGCCAACCATGCTGCGGCTGGCATGGCCTGCCTATACCAACGAGGCGATCTTTCTGTTCCACGCCACCACGCTGGTGTTCTTCAGTGGCTTTCCGGCATGGCAGCAACGCGGCGACGCGCTGTATTATGCCAGCTATTTCGCCGACAAGACCTTCAACCCGTTCGTGGCATACCCGATCCTTGCGGGCTATTTCATCCTGTTGACGCTGATCGTCATCGCGGTGTTCGGGGCGATCAACCAGCGTCTCAACCGGCACTTGCCGCAGGCACGCCGGCAAAAAATCCGCTACCGGCCGAATCTGATCCGCTGAGGTGCCTGCGCATTGCCTATTGCGGCAAATGCGCCACCCGACGGCGAGCCGCCGCTTGCCACAGAGCCCGGCCTCCGCTACCGTGGAATTTGATCATATTCCTCACTGGTGACCCATGAACGATCCCAAGAGCTGGCTGCGCAAGAACCCGCAGGTCCGTACGATCCGCGTCGGGGCCTCGGACCTCAACGGGCAGATGCGCGGCAAGCGCGTGCCTACCCGCTTTGCCGACAAGGTGGTCGAAGAAGGCACCCGGTTTCCGCTGTCTGTGATGAACCTCGACATCTGGGGCGAAGACATCGACGACAGCCCGCTGGTGTTCGAAACCGGCGACCGCGACGGCGTACTGCGCCCGACCGAGCGCGGCTTTGTGCCGATGCCATGGCTCGAGGCGCCCACCGCCCTGCTGCCGATCTGGATGTATCTTGAAGACGGCCGCCCGTTCGAGGGCGATCCGCGCCATGCGCTGGCGCAGGTGCTCAAGCGCTACAAGGCGCGCGGGCTGACCCCGATGGTGGCGATCGAGCTGGAGTTCTTTCTGATCGACGACAGCGGCAAGTCGTTGCAGGTGCCGCTGTCGCCCCGGTCGAACAAGCGGCGCAAGGCGGCGGAGGTGATGTCGATCCGGGCGCTCGATGCCTTCGACACCTTCTTTACCGATCTCTACGACGCCTGCGAAGACATGGACATTCCCGCTGATCAGGCGATTTCCGAGGCCGGGCTTGGCCAGTTCGAAATCAACCTGATGCATCAGGCCGACGCGCTGCACGCCGCCGACGATGCGTGGCTGTTCAAGATGCTGGTGCGCGGTCTGGCCCGGCGTCATGGCTTTGCCGCCAGCTTCATGGCCAAGCCTTATGAGGATTATCCCGGCTCTGGCATGCATGTGCATTTCTCGGTGATGGACGAAGACGGCAACAACATCTTTGACGATGGCGGCCCCAAGGGCACCGATACACTGCGTCATGCCGTGGGCGGCCTGCTCAATGCCATGCATGACAGCACGCTGATCTTTGCCCCGCACAAGAACAGCTACGAGCGGCTGGTGCCGGAAAATCACGCCCCCTGCGGCATTTCATGGGCCTACGAAAACCGCACCTCGGCGATCCGCATTCCCGGCGGCAGCGCCAAGGCACGCCGCATCGAACACCGTGTGGCGGGGGGCGATGTAAACCCGTATCTGCTGCTGGCGACCCTTCTGGGCGCGGCTCTGATCGGGATCGAGGATCAGGCAGAGCCGCCCGCCCCGATCACCGGCAACGCCTATGCGCAGGAGATGCCGCTTATTCCCGGCAGCTGGGGCGAAGCCATGGATGCGTTCGAGACCAGCACGATCATGCCGCGCATCCTTCCGCCCGGACTGATCCGCTATTTCCTCGCGACCAAGCGGCAAGAGCTGCACTACATGGCCGAGCTGTCGCCCGCAGAGCAGGTGGAAATCTATCTCGATACCGTCTGACCCCCCTTCCCGCGCCACGCGCGCGGGTCTACGGTCGGCCCATCACGAACATTGGTACTTGCATGAAAATCGGCATCCTTCAGCCCGGCCTCGTGCCGGACGTCATCCTCGAAGAGGTTGGCGATTACGACGCGCAATTCCGGGCGCTGCTGGCCGGACACGGGTTCGACTTCGAAACCTGGAAGGTGGTGAACGGCAACTTCCCCGCCGGCCCCGATGACGCCGACGGCTGGCTGATCACCGGCTCGCGCCATGGCGCCTACGAAAATCACCCGTGGATGGCGCCGCTCGAAGAGCTGATCCGCGCCATCTATGCCAGCGGCAAGCCGTTGATCGGGGTCTGCTTTGGCCATCAGATCATCGCGCAGGCGCTGGGAGGCAAGGTCGAGAAATCCGAGCAAGGTTGGGTCGTCGGCCCGACGCTGTACCGCTATGGCGACAGGCTGCGGCTGGTAAACGCGTGGCATCAGGATCAGGTTGTCACCCTGCCCGAGGGGGCCGAGGTGGTCGCCTCGTCCGAGATTTGCCCCTATGCCGCGATCCACTACCCCGGCCATGCCTACACGGTGCAGCCGCACCCGGAATTCCGCCGCGATTTCGCCCAGGCGCTGATCGTGCACCGTGCCCCCGGCGTGGTGCCGCCCGCGCTGGTCGACGAGGCCACGGCCAAGCTGGACATGCCGCTCGACAGTGCTGAAATCGGCGCGCAATTCGCCACCTTCTTCAAGGAAAAGAGGCTCGCATGACTCACCCGACCTCGAACCTGCCCGATGCCGCCGCCGCCTACCTGGAAGGCCGCCGGCTTGACGAGGTGGAATGCATCATTTCGGATCTGCCGGGCATCGCGCGCGGCAAAGCAGTGCCGGCGTCGAAGTTTCAACGCCAGGACTATTTCCATCTGCCGGATTCGATCTTTTACCAGACCATCACCGGCGAATGGGGCGAGGCTGCCGGCGAGGAAGGCTTTATCGAGCGCGACATGATCCTGAAGCCCGACATGAGCACGGCCACCGCCGCGCCATGGACGGCGGACTGGACGCTTCAGGTCATTCATGATGCCTATGACCGCAAGGGCAATGCCATTCCGTTTGCGCCGCGCAACGTGCTCAAGCGGGTGTGCAAACTGTACGAGGACCAGGGCTGGCAGCCGATCGTGGCACCGGAGATGGAATTCTTCATCGTGGCGCGCAACCTCGATCCGGCCAAGGACATCCAGCCGATGATGGGCCGTTCGGGGCGGCCCGCCGCCGCGCGTCAGGCCTATTCGATGACCGCCGTCGACGAATTCGGCCCGGTGATCGACGATATCTACGATTTCGCCGAGGCGCAGGGCTTCGAGATCGACGGCATCACCCAGGAAGGCGGCGCGGGGCAGCTTGAAATCAACCTGCGGCATGGCGATCCGGTCAAGCTGGCGGACGAGGTGTTCTATTTCAAGCGGCTGATCCGCGAGGCGGCGCTGCGCCATGACTGCTTTGCCACCTTCATGGCCAAGCCAATCGCCAACGAGCCGGGATCGGCCATGCACATCCACCATTCGGTGATGGATATGGAAACCGGGCGGAACATCTTTACCGGCCCTGCGGGCGGCGAAACCGATGCGTTTTTCAACTTCATCGGGGGCTTGCAGAAATACATGCCCGCCGCCGTGGCGGTGATGGCGCCCTATGTGAATTCCTATCGGCGCTACGTGCCGGGCCATGCGGCGCCGATCAACCTTGAATGGGGGCGCGACAACCGCACCACCGGCATCCGCATCCCGCTGTCGGGCCCTGACGCGCGCCGGGTCGAGAACCGGCTGGCAGGGATGGATTGCAACCCCTATCTGGGGATCGCGGCGTCGCTGGCCTGCGGCTATCTTGGCATGATGGAAGAGGTTCGCCCGTCCAAGCAGTTCCGCGGCGACGCCTATGAGGGCGAAGGCGACATCCCGCGGGTGCTCGGCTCTGCGCTGGATCTGTGGGATGAGGCGACAGCGCTGCACGAGGTGATGGGGCCGGAATTCGCGCGGGTCTACGCCATCGTGAAACGGGCGGAATACGAGGAATTCCTGTCGGTGATCTCGCCGTGGGAACGTGAGCATCTGCTGCTCAACGTGTAGGTGAGCAGCAGATGCTCAACCTCCGAGCCTGTGGCGGGGGAGGCAGGGGGGCCAGCCCCCCTCGGCGCCTGCGCGCCTCACCCCCCGGAGTTTATTTGGCAAGATGAAGGGCGGGCCTGATGGATCTGTTGTTCTCGAATGACCGGCAGGGTCACTATCCGGAAAGCTGGTACGCGGCGACGGCGCTACATGCGCAGGAGCATCAGCCCTTGCAGGGCGAGGTGCGGGCGGATGTCTGCATCGTGGGGGCCGGGTTTACCGGGCTGTCTGCGGCGCTGCACATGGCGCAGGCCGGGCTGGACGTGGTGGTGCTGGAGGCGCATCGCGTGGGCTTTGGCGCCTCGGGACGCAATGGCGGGCAGCTTGGAAGCGGGCAGCGGGTCGATCAATTGTCGCTGGAGGGGCTGATCGGGGCTGCGGATGCGCGCAAGTACTGGGATCTTGGCGAAGAGGCCAAGGATCTGGTGCGCGCGCTGGTGGCAAAGCACGGCATCGACTGTCAGCTGCGCGACGGCGTGGCGTGGTGTGGCTCGCGCCCCGGCGATGTGGCGCATCTGCATGAATACGCCGAGCATATGGCGACGCACTATGACTACGACATGGAGGTGATGGACGCAGATGCGTTTCGCGCGCTCTGCCCGTCGCCGGATTACTGCGGCGGCGTGTTGGACATGGGGGCGGCGCATCTGCACCCGCTGCGGCTGGCGCAGGGGTTGGCGCAGGCGGCCATTGGCGCGGGGGCGCGGGTGTTTGAACGCTCGCATGTCAGATCGGTCGACGAGGGGGCCGAATGTGTGGTGCATAGCGCCCAAGGCAAAGTGCGGGCCGGGCATGTGGTTTATGCTGGCAACGGCTATCTTGGATCGTTGCAGCCGAAGGTGGCGCGACGGGTGATGCCGATCAACAATTTCATCGTTGCGACAGAGCCTTTGCGCACGCGGGTGGCCGAGGTGTTGACCCGCGACGTGGCCGTGGCCGATTCGCGGCATGTGGTGAATTACTTCCGCCTGTCGCCGGACGGGCGGCTGCTGTTTGGCGGCGGCGAGAATTATTCCTACCGATTCCCGCAGGACATCCGCGCCAAGGTGCGCGCACCGATG
Source organism: Salipiger sp. 1_MG-2023 (assembly GCF_030547555.1). Classification (NCBI taxonomy): domain Bacteria; kingdom Pseudomonadati; phylum Pseudomonadota; class Alphaproteobacteria; order Rhodobacterales; family Roseobacteraceae; genus Salipiger; species Salipiger sp. 1_MG-2023. The sequence goes on from NZ_JAUOQN010000001.1 coordinate 54,642, forward strand.
CTGGAGATCTTCCCTTCGCTCAGGGATGTGCGGCTGGACTACGCCTGGGGCGGCACGCTGGGCATCACCATGAAGCGCCTGCCGCTGCTGGAGAGGTTGCGCCCCAATGTGCTCGCGGCGGCGGGATATTCCGGGCATGGTGTCGGCACCGCGGTTCATGCCGGGCGGCTTTTGGCCGAGGTGGTCAAGGGCAGCAGCGCTGGATTCGATGCCATGGCCGCGCTGCCGACCCCGCCCTTCCCCGGCGGTCCGTCCATGCGCACGCCCTTGTTGAAACTTGCAATGACATGGTTCGCACTGCGTGACCGGCTTGGCATCTGACACAGATTTGCAGCGTCTGGCGCCCTGACCGGCCGATCCCCGGCCGGTTTTAACTTGGTTGTCATGAAACTCGTGTTTAAGATTTCCCGAAACGGACATTCGGGAATTTGAAATATGAGCAGCCTGCCAAACATGCATGACGCCGAGCCGATCCCTGCCGAGGCGCGCGCCGAGATCGACCGCCTTTTGCAATCAGGCGATCTGTTCCGCTACACCGCCCCAGAGGATGCCCCCGTCGCGCTGCTGGAGCGTGAGTTCGCCGCGATGATGGGCAGCCGCTACGCGCTGGCGGTGTCGAGCTGTTCTGCGGCGCTGTTCCTGTCGCTCAAGGCGCTTGGCCTGCCGCGCGATGCGCGGGTGATGATCCCCGGTTTCACCTTTGCCGCCGTGCCCTCGGCCATCGTTCATGCCGATTGCATCCCGGTGCTCTGTGAGGTCGGCGAGAATTACCGCATCGACCTTGGCGATTTCGAAGCCAAACTGGACAGCGTGCAGGCGGTGATCATCAGCCATATGCGCGGCCACACCTCTGACATGGACGCGATCATGGCGCTGTGCGACGCGCGCGACATTCCAGTGGTCGAGGACGCGGCGCATTCGCTGGGCACCGTCTGGGGCGGGCGCAAGGTCGGCACCATCGGGCGCATCGGTTGCTTCAGCTTTCAGAGCTACAAGCTGGTGAACGCGGGCGAAGGCGGCATCCTGATCACCGATGATGCGGATATCGTGGCGCAGGCGGTGATCCTGTCTGGCGCTTACGAGCACACCTGGAAGAAACACGTGGCCCATGGCGACAATACCGGCGCGCTGGCCGAGGCCTTTGCACGCTGGCAGAACAAGCTGCCGCTGTACAATCTGCGCATGTCGAACCTGTCGGCGGCGGTGATCCGCCCGCAGCTGGCGCATGTAGAGCGCCGCATCCTCGACGGGCGGCGCAACCATGATTTCGTCGCCGAGCGGATCAATCGATCGCCATGGATTTATGTCCCGGACAAGTTGCCCCCTGAAGAGCGGGCACCGGATTCCCTGCAATTCAACCTGCAGAACATGACTCGCGATGAGATGCGCGCCTTTGCCGATGTCGCTGCCGCGCTGGGGGTCAAGGTGCAGGTTTTCGGCCTGTCGAGCGACAACGCCCGCGCCTTCTGGAACTGGCAGTTCCTGCCCGAGATGCCCGAGCTGCCGCGCACCCGCGCCATGCTGGAAGCGGCCTGCGACACCCGCCTGCCCGCCCGCCTGACGCTGGAGGATTGCGCTGCCGTGGCCGATATCCTCGTGACCGCCGCCGAACAGGTCATGTCCGAGACCCGCGCCTACGGCACCTGACACGCAAAAGGGGCGGCCTAAGGCCGCCCCCTGCCTGCCCCGCGGGCAGATTATTTCTGGATCTTCGCGAGCTTCGCCTGCAACTCGGCGAGCTGTTTCTTGACCGTCTCGAGGTCTTCAGCGTCCTCGGTTTCGGCTTCCGGCCCGGACCACTGGTTTCCCATGCCCCCGGTCATCGCCTTGAGAAACGCCTCCTGCTGCGCCTGCATCGCCTCGAAACCGGGAATCTTGGGCATCATCGGGTTCGAGGAGACGGTTTCCGCCCATTTGGACTGGCTGTCGCGGAACATCTCGAAGCTGGCAGCCAGAAACTGCGGCACCGCCGAGGTGGCTGTCGTGGTGTAGCTGCGCACCAGATCGGTCAACACGTTGATCGGCAAAACCGATTCCCCGCGTGATTCGTGTTCGGCAACGATTTGCAGCAAATATTGCCGGGTCAGGTCATCGCCCGATTTCAGATCGACGATCTGCACGTCCCGACCATCGCGGATGAACCCGGCGATGTCTTCGAGCGTCACGTAATCGCTCGTCTCGGTATTGTAGAGACGGCGGCTGGCATAGCGCTTTATCAGCAGCGGTTTGAGGTCGTCTGCCACGTCACCCTCCCTGGCCGTGAAACATTGTTGGCAAAGACTAAGCTCTCGCAGAATAAAAGGAAAGCACTAGCTTTCCCATGGGGATGCGAGCGGATGTCAGCCCGCCGCCGCGAGAATGGCATCCAGCAGCGCGCGGGTGCCCCGGCTTTGTTCCAGCGGTACGGGCCAGTCGGCACCGTCGCGCACGGCGCGGTTGAAGGCTTCGACCTGCAGAACATAGTGATTCTCGCGAGGGAACCGCCAGGTTTCCACATGGCCGCCGGGGCGGTGCAACTCGACGCGGGCCTCGCCAAAGACCTGCGCATTGTAGGGCACCGGCATCCGGATCACGCCGGTTTCACCATGGATCACGATTTCCTGCCACGGGGCGGCGCGCATCGACACCCGCCCGGTATAAAGAAACCCCGCGAACCGCGCCATCACATGCGCAGACACATCAACGCCGTTCTGCATCTCGATCTCGGCGGCGAGGATCGCTTGCGGCTCCTGCCCCGTCAGCAGACGGACCGAGCCAAAAGCATAGACGCCGATGTCGCCAAGCGCGCCGCCACCGGCGTCCGGCCGGTTGCGGATGTTTGCAAGGTCGTCGTTGAAGAAGCTGTGGGTCGAATCGATGCGCAGCAGCGGGCCAACGGCGCCCTCGTCCAGCAGGGCGCGCGCCTTGGCGTATTGCGGATGATGCGCGATCATCCATGCCTCGGCGATCAGCTTACCGCTGCGCTCGCGCGCGGCGATCAGCCGGTCGACCCCGGCCACATCCATCGCCACCGGCTTTTCGCACAGCACGTGCTTGCCCGCCTGCGCCGCCTTTTCCGACCACTCGACATGCAGCGCATTGGGCAGCGGGATGTACACCGCGTCGATGTCCGGCGACGCCAGCAGCGATTCGTAGCTGTCGAACACCGCGATACCCGGGGCGATCTCGGCAAAGGGCGCGGCCTTGTCCGGGCTGCTTGTGGCGATGGCGCTCAGCGTGCCGCCACGGGCGGCGTGGATCGCCGGCCCCATGTGCTCGCGCGCAAATTTCGCGGCCCCAAGAATGCCCCAGCGCAGATGATCGGTCATGATGCTGTCTCCTGTCCCGGCGCGGAGGATAGCCTATCGGCGCCTGCGGACAACCCGTTGAAAACGCAAACGGGCGACCCACAAGGGATCGCCCGTTTCGCTTAACGTCCAAAGGGTAGTTCACCCTAAGGACACAGTGGTGAGCCGTGATGGGTTCGAACCATCGACCTACTGATTAAAAGTCAGTTGCTCTACCAACTGAGCTAACGGCCCACTGTCTGTGTGGGGGGCTTCTAGAAATTGTGGCGGGTGGGGTCAATGCCTTTTTTCGAATTTTCCCAAGCTATTTTCACGAGCTCTGGAAAGGCGCACCCATGAGGCGTATATCCGCGCCCATGAACAGCTTCGCCAACAGACTGCCCTTCATGAAGATGCACGGGCTCGGGAACGATTTCGTCGTACTCGATGCGCGTGACCATAGCGTGACGGTCACCCCCGATCTTGCCCGCGCCATCGCCGACCGCCATCGCGGCATCGGGTTCGACCAGCTTGCCGTGATCGAGTCGGGCGAGGACGCAGCGCTGACCTTTTACAACGCCGATGGTTCGACCGCCGGGGCCTGTGGCAACGCCACCCGCTGCATCGCGCGCTTTCTGATGGACGAAACCGGCAAGACCGCGCTGCGGCTGACCACCGAGCGTGGCACGCTGCTGGCGCAGGACGCGGGCAACGGCCTGACCTCGGTCAACATGGGCCAGCCGCAGCTGGACTGGCACGAGATCCCCCTCGCCCGCGAAATGGAAACGCTGGAGCTGCCCATCGACGGCGCGCCCACGGCAACCGGCATGGGCAATCCGCATTGCACCTTTTTCGTCGACGATGCCGAGGCGGTCGATCTTGCCGCCTTTGGCCCGCCGCATGAGAATCATCCGCTGTATCCGCAGCGCACAAACGTGCAGGTCGCAAGCCTCATCGGGCCCGATCACCTGCGGATGCGGGTGTGGGAGCGCGGCGTGGGGCTGACGCTGGCCTCTGGCTCGTCGTCCTGCGCCACGGCGGTTGCAGCGGCGCGGCGCGGGCTGACCGGGCGCAAGGTCACCATCGAGCTGGATGGCGGAACGCTGATCATCGACTGGCGCGCGGATGGCGTCTGGATGACCGGCGCCACCGCGCATGTGTTCGATGGCAGTTTCACGCGCCACTGGCTGGAGAGCGTATCATGAGCGCGCCGATCTTCACCACGCTGGGCTGTCGGCTCAACGCCTATGAGACCGAGGCGATGAAGCGCCTCGCGGATGAGGCCGGCGTTGGCGATGCGGTGGTCATCAACACCTGCGCCGTCACCGCCGAAGCGGTGCGCAAGGCGCGTCAGGAGATTCGCCGCCTACGCCGCGAAAACCCCGAGGCCCGCGTGATCGTCACCGGCTGCGCCGCACAGATCGACCCCGACAGCTTTGCCGCGATGGACGAGGTCGACGCGGTGATCGGCAACACCGAAAAGATGTCGCCCGACACGTGGGCGGGGCTGTCGAACGGCTTTATCGGCGACACCGAAAAGGTTCAGGTCAACGACATCATGTCGGTGACGGAAACCGCCGGGCATCTGATCGATGGGTTCGGCACCCGTAGCCGCGCCTATGTGCAGGTGCAAAATGGCTGCGATCACCGCTGCACCTTCTGCATCATCCCCTATGGCCGGGGCAATTCGCGCAGCGTTCCCGCCGGGGTCGTGGTCGATCAGGTCAAGCGGCTGGTGCAGAAAGGCTTCAACGAGGTGGTGCTGACCGGCGTCGATCTGACCTCATGGGGCGCCGATCTGCCCGGCACACCGCGGCTTGGCGATCTGGTGATGCGGCTGTTGCGACTGACCGACGTGCCGCGCCTGCGCATCAGCAGCATCGACAGCATCGAGGCCGATGACAACCTGATGCTCGCCATCGCCACCGAACCGCGCCTGATGCCGCATCTGCACCTGAGCCTTCAGCATGGCGACGACCTGATCCTCAAGCGGATGAAGCGCCGCCACCTGCGCGACGATGCCATCGCCTTTGCCGAAGAGGCGCGCAAGCTGCGCCCCGGAATCACCTTTGGCGCTGACATCATCGCGGGCTTCCCGACCGAGACCGAAGCGCATTTCGAGAACTCGCTGAAGCTGGTCGAAGACTGCCACCTGACATGGCTGCATGTCTTTCCCTATTCCGCCCGCCCCGGCACCCCGGCGGCGAAGATCCCGTCGCGCGTCGATGGCAAGGTTATCAAGGACCGTGCGGCCCGCCTGCGCGCCGCCGGAGACGCCGCCGTGCTGCGCCACCTTGCCGCGCAGCAGGGCGCAGAGCACCGAATCTTGATGGAATCGCCCGACATGGGCCGCACCGAACAGTTCACCGAGGTCGATTTCGCCGCCCCCCAGGCCGAAGGCAGCATCGTCACCGCAACCATCACCGGCGTATCGGGAAACCGGCTGACCGCCTGACACAAATCGCACAGTCCCGGCGCGACGCGGGGGCGCGCCGTTTGAGCAATTGCGATAGCCGCCCCGATGCGGCATCACTGGCGTATGTCTCCCGTATCCCGTGCTCTTGCCGTTCATCTGTTCACCGCCACCGGGGCCGTTTTTGCCATGCTCGCGCTGCTTGCCGCCGCGCAGGAAAGCTGGTCGGTGATGTTCCTGTGGCTGGTGGTCGCCTTCTTTGTCGACGGGCTCGACGGCCCGCTGGCGCGCAAATACGACGTCAAGGCCAATGCGCCAAGGTTCGACGGCGTGCTGCTCGACCTGATCATCGACTATCTGACCTATGTGTTCATCCCCGCCTTTGCGCTGTTCGAATCGGGGCTGCTGCCGGGCTGGACCGGCTGGATTGCGATCATCATCATCACCTTCGCCTCGGCGCTGTACTTCGCCGACACCCGGATGAAGACCGATGACAACAGCTTTCACGGTTTTCCCGGCTGCTGGAACATGCTGATTCTGGTGTTGTTCGCGCTGCAACCAAGCTTCTGGGTGATCCTTGGGCTGGTGGCCGTGCTGTCCGTGGCGATGTTCCTGCCGCTGAAATTCATCCACCCGGTGCGCACCGAACGCTGGCGCTGCGTTTCGCTGCCCGTGGCCATGGTGTGGACGCTCTGCGCAGGCTGGGCGGCATGGTTCGACTTTCTCCCCGGCAGCTGGGCGCATTGGGGGTTGGTGGCAACCTCGCTCTACCTGATCGCCGTGGGCATCGTGCAACAGCTCGTCCCGGCGCGCCGCTAGAAGATCCCCATCGCCAGACCAGCCGCCAGCGCTTGGCCCAGTTCGCAGCACCGGCCCAGATCGGCCGAGCCAATCTGCTTGGGCGCAAGGATCTGCTCTGAGGTCTGCGCCTGCGTGTTGACGATCAGCGCCGGTTGCGCCTCCCGTAGCCGCCAGCCCTTGGCAATCCGCGCCAGCTGGCGCGCCGCGCCCTCGCCATCCGATCCGGCGCAGACCATATGCGCATAGGCCCGCCCCTCGATCCGGCCCAGAACCGGGTAATAACAGCGATCACAGAATTCCTTGAGCGCGCCCGACAGCGCGGCAAGATTCTCGGGCCCGCAGAACAGATAGCCCTGCGCCTGCAACAGATCCTCCGGCCCGGCCTCGCAGGCATCCATCAGCCGCACCGGCAGCTCCCCACGCGCGCCTTCGGCGGCGGCCTCGGCCATCTGGCGGCTGCCCCCGGTGCGACTATGAACGACGATCAGCAACTCCATGCCGCGCAGCCTAGCGCCCCCCGGCACCCGATCAAAGCCCTGAGCGGCACCGGCCTGCCAAACCCGCACCTGCGACGCCCCGGCGACAAGGTTCTGGCGCTGGATTGAACGACAACGTCTTGACCCATGCGCGCGCTTGATTTACCTCAGCACAACAGCCCGAGCGGGCGTTGTGTAATGGTAAGACCTCAGCCTTCCAAGCTGATGACGCGGGTTCGATTCCCGCCGCCCGCTCCATTCCCTCCCACAGACCACGGCAAGACTCCCCTTTCGCACAATGATGCGGTAATGGAACGCGGCACCGCGTCAGGAGGACACATGGCCAGAGGCAACCCCGCAACCGCCCCGGCGGAAGACCGCGCCAAATCCCGCAAGCTCGGTTCGCTGTCCGCGCTGGCCCCCTTTCTGTTGCCCTACAGAGGCATGGTGATCGCCGCGGTGCTGGCGCTGATGCTGACCGCCGCGGTGTCGCTGGCGCTGCCACTCGCGGTGCGCCGCGTGGTCGATAATTTCAATGCCGACGGTGCGCTGCTGAACGGCTACTTTATGGCCGCGCTCGGCATCGCCGCGCTGCTCGCCGCTGGCACGGCGCTGCGCTACGCGCTGGTGACCCGGCTGGGCGAACGTGTGGTGGCCGACATTCGCAAGGCGGTGTTCGACCGGGTGATCGGCCTGTCGCCGGTGTTCTACGAAAAGGTGATGACCGGCGAGGTGCTCAGCCGCATCACCACCGACACCACGCTGATCCAGTCGGTGATCGGCTCATCGGTGTCGATCGCCCTGCGCAACGTGCTGATGATGGCGGGCGGGCTGGTGCTGATGCTGCTGACCTCGGCCAAGCTGACGGGCCTCGTGCTGCTGATCGTACCGGTGGTGGTGGTGCCGATCATGACGCTGGGCCGCCGCCTTCGCACCCTCAGCCGCGAGAATCAGGACTGGATCGCCGCTTCCTCCGGCAATGCCGCCGAAGCGCTGCTGGCGGTGCAGACCGTGCAGGCCTTCACCCATGAGACGATCTCGCGCAACGCCTTCGGCGAGATCACCGAAAAAAGCTACGACGCCGCCCGCCGCCGCATCTGGGTGCGCGCAGCGATGACCGCCATCGTGATCTTCCTCGTGTTCTCCGGCGTGGTCGGCGTGCTGTGGATGGGCGCATGGGACGTGCGCGCCGGAGACATGAGCGCCGGCGCGCTGGTGCAATTCGTGATCTATTCGGTGATGGTCGCAGGCGCGGTCGCCGCCCTGTCGGAAATCTTCGGCGAATTGCAACGCGCCGCCGGGGCCACCGAACGCCTCGTCGAGCTGTTGCAAACCGAAGACCCGGTGCAGGACCCCGCAGCGCCCCGTACCCTGCCCGCCCCGGTGCGCGGTGAAATCCAGCTGACGGATGTCCATTTTGCCTACCCTTCTCGCCCCGAAATCTCGGCGCTGGACGGCGTCAGCCTGACCATCCAGCCCGGCGAAACCATCGCCCTCGTCGGCCCCTCCGGCGCCGGCAAAACCACCATCGTGCAGCTGATCCAGCGCTTCTACGATCCGGCCTCAGGGCAGATCACACTCGACGGCATCCCTCTGGCCGACATGGGCCGCGACGCCTTTCGCCAGCACATCGCACTGGTGCCGCAGGACCCGGTGATCTTCGCCGCCACGGCGCGCGAGAACATCCGCTTCGGTCGCCCCGACGCAAGCGACAGCGACATCGAATCCGCCGCCCGCGCCGCCGCCGCGCATGATTTCCTCAGCGCCCTGCCCGATGGCTACGACACCTACCTCGGCGAGCGCGGCGTCATGCTGTCAGGCGGGCAGAAACAGCGCATCGCCATCGCCCGCGCCATCCTGCGCGACGCGCCGGTACTGCTGCTCGACGAGGCGACCTCGGCACTGGATGCACAAAGCGAACGCGCGGTGCAGGCCGCCGTCGATACCCTGGCACAGGGGCGCACGACGATCATCGTCGCCCACCGCCTCGCCACGGTGAAAAAGGCCGACCGCATCGTCGTGATGGAAAACGGCCGCATCGCCGCCATTGGCACCCACGACGCGCTGGTGTCCGAAGGCGGCCTCTACGCCCGCCTCGCGCGCCTGCAATTCACCGACGGCATCGCCGCCGAATGAAAAAGGGGCGCGGCCCATCGACCCGCGCCCCTTCTTCATCTTGCCCCTGAACTCCGGGGGGTCCGGGGGGCTGGCCCCCCGGCGTGCAGCGCCGGTTCAATAGGGCATCGGATGCTCCCGGTGCACCGCGTCAAGCCGCTCCAGCAACTCCTCGCCCAGCACCACATCGACGGCCCCCAGCAGATGCTCCAGCTGCGCCAGAGTCGTCGCCCCAAAGATCGACGACGCCACGAAGGGTCGCCGCGCCGACCACGCCAGCGCCATGTGCACCGGGTCCAGCCCGAACTCCCGCGCCACCTGCAGATACGCCTCGACCGCCGGGAACGCCCGGTCGCTCTTGCGCCCGCCAAGGTTGCCGTTCAGTGCCATGCGCGAGCCCTCCGGCACCGCGCCATTCTGGTACTTGCCCGTCAAAAGCCCCGCCGCCAAAGGCGAATAGGGCAGCATCCCAACCTGCTCATTCACCATCAACTCGGCCAGATCGGTATCGGCAAGCCGGCACATCAGCGAATATTCGTTCTGAATCGACGCCACCCGAGGCCCGCCGACCTCCTCCGCCATGCGCAGCCACATCGCGGTGCCCCAGGCGCTGTCATTGGACAGGCCAAAGGCGCGAATCGTGCCGCGCTCCACCTCGCGGCCAAGCGCCCCCAGCGCATCCGCCATGTGCTGAACGGTTGTCGCGCGGTCCTGCCCCGACGGGTCGTAACGCCAGTTCTGACGAAAGTGAAAGCTCCCCCGGTTCGGCCAGTGAAACTGGTACAGGTCGATCACATCGGTCTTCAGCCGCTTCAGCGAGGCCTCGATCGCTCCCGGAATCGTCTCCGAGGAAATCGGCGCCTCGTCGCGCACCAGCTTCGACGTCCCGGTGTGCTTCGTCGCCAGCACGAACTCCTTGCGCCGCCCCGATGCCACGATCCAGTCACCGATGATCTCCTCGGTGCGCCCGACGGTCTCGGCCTTCACCGGGTTCACCGGATACATCTCGGCGGTGTCAAAAAAGTTGATTCCAGCCTCCAGCGCCCTGTCCATCTGGGCAAAGGCCTCCTCGGGCGGCGTCTGGTTGCCAAAGGTCATGGTGCCGAGGCAAAGCTCGCTCACCTCGATACCGGTCCGGCCGAGCGGATTCTTCTTCATTTTGGGGGAACTCCTGATCTGAAACTTGCCGCCAACCTAGCGGGCAGACCACAGAAGCCAAGCCCATGCGCCTTGATCTTTCCACTGCCCGCCCGATCCGTTAAAGCGGCGATCAAAGCGGCGCGGAGAAAAGGCAGATCATGGCACGGCATCTCATCACCTCGGCGATCCCCTACATCAACGGGATCAAGCACCTTGGAAACCTGGTGGGCTCGCAGCTTCCCGCGGACCTGTTCGCGCGCTACCACCGGGCGCGCGGCGACGAGGTGTTGTTCCTCTGCGCCACCGACGAACATGGCACCCCCGCCGAGCTCGCCGCCGCCAAGGCTGGCAAGCCGGTGGCGGAATACTGCGCCGAAATGCACGAGGTGCAGGCCCGAATCGCAGACGGCTTCCGCCTGTCCTTCGATCACTTCGGGCGCAGCTCCAGCCCGCAGAACCACGCCCTGACCCAGCATTTTGCCAGGGTGCTGGCCGAGCGCGGCATGATCCGCGAAGTCACCGAAACCCAGATGTATTCGCCCACCGACGGGCGCTTCCTGCCCGACCGCTACATCGAGGGCACCTGCCCCAATTGCGGCTTCGAGGATGCGCGCGGCGATCAGTGCGACAATTGCACCAAGCAGCTCGACCCGGTCGAGCTGATCAACCCGCGCTCGGTGATCTCGGGCGCGACCGATCTGCAAATGCGCGAGACGAAACACCTGTATCTGTGCCAGTCCACCATGAAGGAGCAGCTCGAACAGTGGATCGACACCCGCGAGGGCTGGCCGATCCTGACCACCTCAATTGCCAAGAAATGGCTGAACGACGGCGATGGCCTGCAAGACCGCGGCATCACCCGCGATCTCGACTGGGGCATCCCGGTCAAGAAGGGCGATCAGGACTGGCCGGGCATGGACGGCAAGGTCTTCTACGTCTGGTTCGACGCGCCGATCGAATACATCGCCTGCGCGCAGGAATGGGTCGATGCAGGCAAAGGCACGGATTGGCAGCGCTGGTGGCGCACCGACAAGGGCGCAAGCGATGTGACCTACACCCAGTTCATGGGCAAGGACAACGTGCCCTTCCACACGCTGGGCTTTCCGGCCACCATCCTTGGCTCGGGCGAGCCGTGGAAGCTGGTCGACTACATCAAATCGTTCAACTACCTCAACTATGACGGCGGCCAGTTCAGCACCTCGCGCGGGCGCGGCGTGTTCATGGATCAGGCGCTGGAAATCCTGCCGGCGGATTACTGGCGCTGGTGGCTGCTGAGCCACGCCCCCGAATCCTCCGACAGTGAATTCACGTGGGAGAATTTCCAGACCTCGGTGAATAAGGATCTGGCCGACGTGCTGGGCAACTTCGCCAGCCGCGTCACCAAATTCTGCCGCGCCAAGTTCGGCGAACAGGTTCCGACCGGCGGCAGCCTCGGCCCGCGCGAAGACCAGCTCATCGCCGACCTCACCGCAAGGATCCGCGAATACGAAACCCACATGGCCCATGCCGAGGTGCGCAAATCCGCCGCCGCCCTGCGTGCGGCCTGGGTGCTCGGCAACGAATACCTGCAAGACGCCGCCCCCTGGACCACCTTCAAGACCGATCCCGAAGCCGCCGCCGCACAGATCCGCCTCGCGCTGAACATGATCCGGCTCTACGCGGTGATCTCGGCCCCCTTCATCCCCGACGCCGCGGCCCAGCTGCTCACCGCGCTGAAGACCACCGATGACAGCTGGCCCGATGACGTCGCCGCGGCGCTGCAAACCCTGCCCGCAGGCCACGCCTTCGATGTCCCCGACGTGACCTTCCGCAAGATCACCGACGAAGAACGCACCGACTGGCAGACCCGCTTCGCTGGCAAGCGCGACTGACGCGACAGGCGCACGGCGCTTCTTCTGGCCCAAAATATCCCGGGGGGAGCGCAGCCGCGCGGGGGGCAGCGCCCCCCTTGCGACATTGACAACCCATGCCAGCGCTTGCTACCCCGCGCGCCTCATCACTCAAGGGGCGCACCGCATGGCACGCAAGAAGGGCCGCGACATTTCCGGCTGGCTGATCGTCGACAAACCGGCCGGAATCACCTCGACCTCGGTGGTCAACAAGGTCCGCTGGGCACTGGCCGCAAAAAAGGCCGGCCATGCAGGCACCCTCGATCCCGAGGCCACCGGCGTTCTTGCCGTGGCCCTTGGCGAGGCGACCAAGACCGTTCCCTATATCACCGACGCGCTGAAGGCCTACCGCTTCATCGTGCGCCTCGGCCAGCGCACCAACACCGACGACGCCGAAGGCGAGCTGCAGGCCCAAAGCGATGTCCGCCCCGATGATGCCGCCATCAAGGAAGCGCTGCACGGCTTTGTCGGCGACATCCTGCAGGTGCCGCCGCAATTCTCGGCGGTCAAGATCGACGGCGAGCGCGCCTACAAGCGCGCCCGCGATGGCGAAACCATGGAGATCGCCGCCCGCCCTCTCTGGGTCGAAGAGCTGACGATGGTCTCGCGCCCCGACGCCGATCATGTCGAACTCGAGATGGTCTGCGGCAAAGGCGGCTACGTGCGCTCCATCGCCCGCGATCTGGGCGAAACGCTGGGCTGTCATGGCCATGTCCTGCGGTTGCGCCGGGTGTGGTCAGGGCCGTTCGACGCCGCCGACGGAGTCTCGCTCGAGCAGGTCGATGCGCTGGCCAAGACCCCCGAACTGGATGCCCGGCTGCTGCCGCTCGAGGTCGGTCTGGTCGATCTGCCAGAGCTGAAATGCACCCCCGAGGGCGCCGCGCGGCTGCGCAATGGCAACCCCGGCATGGTGATCCCGGGCGATGTGGAATACGGCGACGAGGCTTGGGCCTCGTTCGAAGGGCGCGCCGTCGCCGTCGGCGTCTACAAGGCCGGAGAGCTGCACCCGACCCGCGTCTTCGTTCCGCAATCCAACGCCTGATCCCGGCGCCCAGACTTCCTTAGCAAGGCGTCTGGGCGCCCACCGGTCTTGCGCACCAGGCTCGGCTCCCGGAGCCCACCGGCGTCACGCTCCCTTCTCGGGGATCCCCTGAAGATCCTGCGCCACCAAGGTCAAACGCCCCTCTCAGCCCATCATCTTCAGCCAGCGGCGCAGCGCATCCAGCGATTGAGCCTCGTCCAGAAACGGCACATGGCCGCGCCCCGGCACGTTGACGGCAATCATATCCGGGCGGCGCGCCTGCATTTCGGCAAAAGTTGCCGCCGACAACAGATCGGAATTGGCCCCCCGGATCGCGCACAGTGGTATCCCCGCCAGCGCATCGAACAGCGGCCACAGGTCTGCTGTCGGCTGGGCACCGTCTCCCAGAACCGCATCGCGCAGCTTGGGATCATAGGTGATCACCAGCCCGTCGGGGGTTTCGCGGTAGAACTTCTCGGCCTCTTCACGCCAGCGGCTTTGCGGCACGCCTTCAAAGGCCGTCATCGCGGCGGCGCGTTTCTCGACCGCCTCATCCAAGGTCTTCCACGGCGGATTGCGCCCCAGATAGCCCTTGATCACCTCCAGCCCGGTATCGGCGATCTCGGGGCCGATGTCGTTCAGCGCCACGCCCAGCAGGCGGTCCTTGACCGTGGCGGCCAGCACCAGGGCGATCAGCCCGCCGCGCGAGGTGCCCAGAACCGCCGCGCGCTCGATCCCAAGATGATCGAGCAATTCAACCGCATCACGGCCTTCCACCGGAATGTTGTAGCCAGCGGGATTGCCCCAATCGGATTGGCCCCGCCCCCGGTAATCGAGCCGGATCAGCCGCACCCCGCCAAGATGCGGCGCAACGTAGTCGAAATCGCGCCCGTCGCGGGTCAGCCCGGCAAGGCAGAGCAGCGGCAGCCCCTCGCCTTCGTCGGTGTAATACAGCGACAACCCGTCCGAGGTGGTGAAACGCGGCATCAACAAAGCTCCGGTATCGTGGTCAGGTCGGTCAGAACGTGGCGCGGGCGGGCGGACAGCCGATCCATCGGCAGATTGCCGCGATTGACCCATGCGGTGTGAAAGCCATAGCCCGAGGCCCCCGACGCATCCCAACCGTTGGACGACACGAACAGCACTTGCTCTGGTGTGCAGCCCATGCGCGCGCCGACAAGGTCATAGACTTCGCGGGCGGGCTTGAAGATGCCAACCTCTTCGACCGACAGCACCGCGTCCAGCTGCGCACCGATACCGGCGCTGTCCACCGCCGCCGCCAGCATCTCGGGCGAGCCGTTCGACAGGATCGCCGTGCCCAGCCCCTTGGCCTTCAGCGCCGCCAGCATCGCGGGCACCTCTTCATAGGCATCAAGCACTTGGTAAAGCGCCATCAGCCGACCGCGCAAGCCTTTGTCGGTCAGGCCCTGCCGCTCCATCGCCCAGTCAAGCGCGTCGCCGGTGACCTCGGCAAAATCCACATGGTCGCCAGTGATCGCCCGCAGCCAGCTGTATTCCAGCTGCTTGCGCCGCCAGTCTTCGGACAGCGCCTGCCAGCAGCGCCCCAGCGCCGCATCCTCCTGCGCCGCGCGGCGGGCGGCGGCGGAAACGTCGAACAGCGTGCCATACGCGTCGAAAACACAGGTTGTAATGGTCATGATAGCCTCCGTTGCGGGCGAGCCTTGCACGCTGCGCGGGGACAGGAAAGGCCCCCGTTTGCAATTTGCGCCCTGCGGGACTATCTTATTGCCGAGAAATATGAGCACCCGCATTTGCGGCCTCATCCATTCACGCAAATCCCAGACATGAACGGAGCATCCATGACGCAGGTCAAGACCGGCGATACCGTCCGCATCCACTACACCGGCACGCTGAACGACGGCACCACCTTCGATTCCAGCGCGGGCCGCGATCCGCTTGAATTCGTGGTCGGCTCGGGTCAGATCATCCCCGGACTCGACAAGGCCATCCCCGGCATGACCGTCGGCGACAAGAAAACCGTCGAGATCGCCCCGGAAGAAGCCTATGGCCCGGTCCACGCCGAGGGTCGCCAGGCCGTGCCGCGCCAGGAAATCCCCAATGATATCCCGCTCGATCTTGGCACGCAGCTTCAGGTCCAGACGCCGAACGGCCAGACCATGAACGTGACCGTCGCCGAAGTGACGGAAACCGAGGTGACGCTTGACGCCAATCACCCGCTTGCCGGCAAGGATCTGACCTTTGCCATCGAGCTGGTCGAGATCGCCTGATCTTCAGGCTCGGGCCGTCCCGCGCCGCCCGAGCCACTTGCCAAGCGCCGGATGTTCGGCGCCCCGGCGCAGATTTCTGCAAGCTGCGCCGTGCCATGACGCCCAGCGGGCCGCGCCCGCATCTGGCATCACACCGCCCCTGCAGCGTGCTGCCCCCTGCCAAAACTCCCTGAAAGGCTTGACCACGCCGCCCCGCCTTGGCTTTCTTGACGCCATGCGCAACCTCACCGCGGCGCTTACGGAAAGGGACGGCTGATGGATCACCCTCTGATCGACCTGATCAACGCCCGCATCACGGCGGCAGAGCGCGACGGCGCCTTCGACAACCTGCCCGGCGCGGGCAAGCCGCTGCCGCCCTGCGATGACCCCGAGAACGCGGTGCTGAACCGCATCCTGAAAGACAATGGCGCGGTGCCCGAGGCGGTGGCGATCCACCGCGAATTGTCGCGGCTGCGCGCCGAACTGCTCGAGACCGCCGACCGGAGCGAACGCAAGCGCCTGATGCAAGACATCGCCCTGCTTGACGCCCGCTTCGAGATCGCCCGCAAGCGCCCCTGACGTCTTGTCCCCGCTGCCCCGCGCGTGCCACTGTCCGGGCCGAGCAGGAGGCACCCGCAATGGTCACGGTCAAGCAGCAATATGAAACCTACCCCTATCCAGAACGCGACCCGGCGGACGAGGATCTGCGGCTGATCACCGGTTCGCCGTCGCACCCGTTCGAGATGGATCACTTCCTGTGGCAAGGCGCGCGCGACTGGTCGGAGCCGCTGCGGGTGCTGGTTGCGGGGGGCGGCACCGGCGATGGGCTGATCCAGCTGGCGACGCTGCTCGACATGGCCGGGGCCAAGGCCGAGATCACCTATATCGACCTGTCCACCGCCTCGCGTGCCGTGGCCGAAGCGCGGGCGGCCCGGCGCGGGCTGACAACCATAACCTTTCACACCGGCAGCCTGCTGGAGGCCGCGCAGTACGGCCCGTTCGATTACATCGATTGCTGTGGCGTCTTGCACCACCTGCCCGACCCGTGCGCCGGCTTTGCGGCCCTGCGTGAGGCGTTGGCACCGGGCGGCGGCATGGGCTTCATGGTCTATGCGCCCTATGGCCGCTCGGGCGTCTACCCGTTGCAGGATGCGTTCAGCGCGCTGTTCGATGGGTTGCCCCCCGAACAGCGGCTCGCGCAAGCGAAACGCATCGTCGCCGAACTGCCCGAAGGCCACCCCTTTGTCGCCAACCGCAACCTTGGCGATCACCACGCCAGCGATGCGGGCTTTTACGATTTGCTGCTGCACGGGCAGGACCGGGCCTACAGCGTGGCCGAACTGCTTGAAACGCTGAAGGACACCGGCTGGCGGCTGGCGGATTTCACCGCCCCCGCGATGTATGATCTTGCCCGCCTCGCCCCGGTGCCCGAGGGCATGGACAAGGCGCGGCAGATGGCGGTGGCGGAAAAGCTGCGCGGCACCATCCGCATGCATGTCGCCTACGCGGTGCCCAGCGATGCACCCGACACCATCGCCAAACCATCGAACCGGGCGCTGGTGCCGCATCTGCGCGGCGTCAAGCGGCAGGCGCTGGCCAAGGCCGTGGCGCAACGCCGCCCCCTGCCCCTGCAACTGGGCCAGCTCAAGACCGAATTGCATCTCCCGCGCGAGGCGGCCTCGGTGCTTGCCGCCATCGACGGGCGGCGCAGCCTTTCCGAAATCGGCAGCGCGGCAAAGCTCGACCCGCTGGCGCTTGGCAAGGTCTGGGCGCAACTGCACGACGGGCTCGCGCCATGGGGGCTGTTGCACTACTCTGGTCTTCTCCGGCAGACCGGGCGGACGATCAAGGGGATCTAATCGCCGCGCGAAACGTTGCGTTTCAAGGCGCTTGTCGTTACGTCGCAGAGTCTTGCGCGGGCGGGCGATCCTTTTCACACTGCCCTTGAGGAGAGAGGCCCCGCCGGGGCACGACAGGGAGGGAGACCCATGCGTTTCGCGTCAATCGCCGACCGCGATGCCATCGAGGCCGACGAACCGTGGGAGGCGCGCGACCTGCCGCCGACCCTCTATGGCCAGCTTGAACGCACTGCACAGGCGTTCCCGGACCGCCCGGCGATCAGCTATCAGCTGCTCTCCGGCCCCAAGGATCCCGCCGAAACGCTCAGCTGGTCCGAACTGCACAGCCAGACCACCCGCGCCGCCAACCTGTTTCGCAGCCTGCGCATCAGCGAAACCGACGTGATCGCCTATGTGCTGCCCAACTGCACCGAGGCGGTCGCCGCGCTGCTTGGCGGCGCAGTGGCGGGGATCGTGCTGCCGATCAACCCGCTGTTGGAACCCGAGCAGATCGCGGCCATCCTGCGCGAATCCGACGCGCGGGTCGTGGTGACGCTCAAGCCCTTCCCCAAGACCGATGTGGCGCAAAAGGTTGCCGAGGCCTGCCGCCATGCGCCCCGTGTGGGCACCGTACTCGAGGTCGATCTCAATCGCTACCTGACGGCACCGAAACGCTGGATCGTGCCGTTTTTGCGCCCCCGGCGCGGGCCCTCGCATGCCGATATCAAGTGCTTTCGCAAGGAGATGGCGCAACAACCCGCCACGCTGACCTTCGAAGATCGCCAGCAAGACCGGGTCGCCGCCTATTTCCATACCGGCGGCACGACGGGCATGCCCAAGGTGGCGCGGCACCTGTATTCGGGAATGCTCTACAACGGATGGCTGGGCCACCAGCTGCTGTTTTCCGAAAAAGACAACATCATCTGCCCGCTGCCATTGTTCCATGTCTTTGCTGTTCACGTGATCTTGATGGCGGCGCTGTGTTCGGGCGCGCATGTGGTGCTGCCGACCCCGGCGGGCTATCGCGGCGATGGCGTGTTCGACAATTTCTGGAAACTGTGCGAGCGCTGGAAGATCAGCTTTGTCATCACCGTACCCACGGCGGTTTCGGCGCTGATGCAGCGCCCGGTGAATGCCGATCTCTCGACGGTCAGGATGGCGTTTTCGGGCTCGGCCCCGATGCCGCTGGAACTGTTCAAGCGATTCGAGGCGACCTGCGGCATCACCATCTGCGAAGGCTACGGGCTGACCGAGGCCACCTGCCTCGTGTCGGTGAACCCGCCCGAAGGTGAAAAGAAGGTCGGCTCCGTTGGCATCCCTTTCCCCTACACCCATGTGAAGATCGTCCAGCAAGGGCCGGAGGGCAGCGATGAATGCCCCCTCGGAGAGATCGGTGAGATCTGCGTCGCCAGCCCCGGCATCTATCCGGGCAGCACCTATACCGAGGAAGACCGCAACCGCGAGCTGTTCCATCAGGGCATCTACCTGCGCACCGGCGATCTGGGCCGGCTGGATGAGGACGGCTATCTGTGGATCACCGGCCGCGCCAAGGATCTGATCATCCGCGGCGGGCACAACATCGACCCCGCGGAGATCGAAGAAGCGCTTCTGGCCCACCCCGCCGTCGCCTTTGCCGGGGCCATCGGCCAACCGGACAGCCACGCCGGGGAATTGCCCTGCGCCTTCGTCGAACTGTGCGAGGGGGCCGATGTGACGCCGGAGGCGCTGCTGGCCCACGCCCGCGTGCACATCCATGAACGCGCGGCGGTGCCCAAGCACCTTGCGATCCTGCCGGAATTGCCGAAGACCGCCGTTGGCAAGATCTTCAAGCCCGCGCTGCGTATGCTGGCCATTGCACGGGTCTATGACGATGCGCTGATCACGGCAGGGCTGCCCGCCCGCGTCATCGACGTGGTCGACGACAAGCATCGCGGCCTTGTCGCCCGCATCGCCCGCAATGAATCAGAGGAAGGCGCCGTGGGCCAATGCCTCGGCGCCTTTACCCGCCCCTGGGAATGGGCCGAGGCCTGATCAGCGCTCGGTTCCTTCGCAGAAGATCTCGTGAAGCAGCCCGATGACCCGGGCGGTATCCTCGTTGGCAAGACTGTAGAAAATGGTCTTGCCCTCGCGCCGTGTGCTGACCAGCTCTTCTTCGCGCAGTCGGGCCAGCATCTGGCTCACCGCCGCCTGACGGGTGCCGAGCAGCTCTTCGAGCGCGCCCACCGATTTCTCGCCGGTGACCAGATGGCACAGGATCATCAGCCGCCCCTCGTGAGCGAGCGTCTTGAGAAAGCTGGTGGCGCCATGGGCGTTAGCAGCCATCTGTTCGGGCGGGGCAATGACGGTCGTTTCGGGCACGGGAGAAACCTTCTGGCGGGTCCTGATAATGTACGATGTCAGGCTGGACCAATAAGATGCAACCTATACGCATATTAAAATCGCATATCACCTGCACAACCTAAGGCAAAGCGCTTTGGTTCCCGTAAAGAGCTCTGCGGGTTGATCGCGCTGCCGCGACATTATCCCGAAAACCACCCCGGGCTTGGTCCGGCGAGGGGCCTAGCTGCCAAGCTGATCGCTGACCGGGGGCACGCTGTGGCCCTGCGCAGACAGGAAGGCGCCAAGAATGGCCGCGTAATCAGCGGGCTTTTCCACGCAGGCCAGATGCCCTGCCCCGCGCATCAGGTGAAACTGCGCGCCGGGGATCAGCCCGATGGTCTCGCGCACAAGGTCGGGCGGGGTGGAGCCGTCTTCGGAGGCCGCGATGCCAAGCGCGGCGCAGCGCAGCCCGGAGGTCGGCGTCATGAAATCGGTTCCCGAAATCGCGTGGCAGCATCCGATGTATCCCTGCAGCGGGGTCCGCTCGAACATGTGGCGGATCGCCAGCGCGTCCGGCGCTGCCCGATACGCCGGGGCCAGCCATTTCTCGAGCGTGCCGTCCGAGATCGCGGCAAGGCCCCTCGCCTCGACGGCGGCGATGCGATCCTCCCAGATCGCCCGGGTGCCGATCTTGCACGCGGTGTGCGAGAGCACCAGCGCGCGCACCAGATCCAGCCGCTTTGCCGCCAGCCCCTGCGCCACCATCCCGCCGATCGACAGCCCGACGAACACCGCATCCGTCATCCCGACATGCTCCATCAGCCGCTCGACGTCGCGCACCAGATTGCCCATGGAATAGGGCCCGTCCGGCGCATCGCTGAGGCCATGGCCGCGCATATCGTAACGCAGCACCCGCAGCCCGTCGGGCAGTGCCGCCAGCACCCCGTCCCAGATCCGCAGATCGGTTCCCAGCGCATTGGCAAACACCAGCGGCGCGCCGTCTTCGGGGCCATCAAGGCGGTAGTGCAGGCGGATGTCGCCAAGGTCTGCGATCGGCATGGGCTCTCCTGTGTCGGCTGGCGGCACAAAACGCGAAGGGCGCGCCCATGGCAAGGCGCGCCCTGTGTGGTCATCGTGGCAGGATCATTCCTTGATGGTGATCCGCCCGTCGACATAGGGCGTGTAAGGCGCGTTGGCCGCGAGGAATTCCGCCGTCACATCGGCCAGATCCGGGCCGAAGTCATAAGCGTTCTGCGCGTCGATGAACATCTTGTAGCCATCCCCGCCGTTGCGGACATAATTGTTCGACACGACGCCATACAGCTTTTCTGCGTCGATCGGGGCGCCACCGACCATCACCTCGGAAATCCGGCTGCCCGGCTCGGCCGACGGATCGACGGTAAAGGTGATGCCCGCCACCTGCGGGAAGCGCCCACCGCCGTCTTCGATCTGGCTGACGCCGTTTTCAAGCGCCTCGATCATCGTCGCGCCAGTGACCTGAAAGGTCGACAGCGTGTTCTGGAACGGCAGCACCGTCAGCACTTCGCCCATGGTGACCTCGCCCGCGTCGATCGACGCGCGCAGACCGCCGCCGTTCTCCAGCGCGATCTCGATGCCCTGATCCTTGACCCGATCCAGCATCGCATCGACCACGAGATTGCCCATCGGGCATTCCTCGGCGCGGCACATGTCGCGGGCGCCGACGATCTCTTCGGCGGTTTGCGCGACCACCTTGCTGCGGATCTCTTCCAGCGGCGCGGCGGCCTCGGCGATGCGCGCCTTGACGGGGGCATCCTCGGACACGCCCGCGTCCATGATCAGCGGCTGGCCAGAGGCCTCGATGATCTCGCCAGCGTCGTCGAAGGTCACGTTCAGCTCGCCAAGGAACTTGCCATAGGCATAGGCCGACACGATTGCGGTGTTGTTCACCATGGTGGGGTACGGGCCCTCGGCGCCGTCCATGTCGCCCAGCAGGGTGTTGCTGTGCCCGCCCACGATGACATCGACGCCAGTGGTGTTCCTGGCCACCGTGATATCGGTGTTGTAGCCCGAATGCGACAGCACGACGATCTTGTTGACCCCCGCCTCGGTCAGCTTGTCGACCTCGCCCTGCACCGCCTCGGACGGATCGGTGAAGGTGATGTTCGGCCCCGGCGAAGCCAGCTCATGAGTGTCCTGCGGCGTCAGGCCGATCAGGCCGATCTTTTCGCCATTTTTCTCGATGATGGTGGATTTCTGGATGGCATCGGCGATCAGCGGTTCGCCCGAGATGTCGGCATTCGACATCAGCACCGGGAAATCGACCGAATCGACAAAGCCGCGCAGCACCTCGGGGCCGTCGTCGAATTCGTGGTTGCCCACGGTCATCGCGTCATAGCCCATCTTGTTCATCATTTCGGCGGCAAGCTTGCCCTTGTAATAGGTGTAGAACAGCGTGCCCTGAAACTGGTCGCCGCCATCCACAAGGATATAATTGTCGAGCTTGGACTTGGCGTCATTCAGCGCCGTCATCAGGCGGGCCGAACCGCCAAAGCATTCGCCCGCCGCGTTGTCTTCCTCGCCGCAGGTCGAGTCGTATTTCGAGATCGGCTCGAAACGCGCATGGAAATCATTTGTATGCAGAATGGTCAGCGCGTAATCGGCGCTGGCGCTGCCGGCGCTCAGCGCCAGCGCCGCAGCCGTGGACAAAAGACGGAACGACATCGGGAAACCCTCTCTCATGGCGGTATGTGGGCGAAGTGTTGCAACGACAGAGCAGCGCTGTCAAAGCGCGGCTTCACCTGACGTAACGCGAAGCCGCGCCATTGTCCGTTTCGTGGCAGCTCACCGGGTCCAGCCGCGCACCAGCGCGCGCGCCATTGCGCCGGTGTCGGCATCCAGCTGGTCGGTCAGCAGATGCAGCCATGCCATCGCCATCAGCGCACGCGCCATGTCACGCTCTGGCACCGCGCCCGACACTTCGCCCTTTGCGCGGGCCCGGGCAAAGATCGCGCCCAAGCTGTCCAGCCGGTCCTGACGGTAGATCTCGAGCGCCTCGCGCACCTCGTCATCGCCCTGCGCCGCCGCGATGATATGGCGGAACACCGCCCCCTCGGGCCGCGCCCAATGGGCAAAGAGCGTATCTAGCAACGCCGCCGCGTCGCCTTCAAGGCTGCCGGTATCAGGATAGGCGGTGATCTGTTTCTGCCGCTTGTAAACCGCCAGAAGCAGCGCACCGCGCGTCGGCCACCAGCGATACAGGGTCGCCTTGCCAGCGCGGGCGCGGCGGGCCACCGCCTCCATCGTCACGCCGGCGATGCCCTTTTCCTCCAGCAGCGCGGTGGCCGCATCCAGCACCGCCGCTTCGGTGTCCGGGTTGCGCCTTGCGCCAATAGAGGCCCGTTTTTCGCTCATCTCGCCGCCCCTGCCTGTCTGCGTCGCTGCCTGCATCGCTTTAGCGCTTTACAGGACGGGTGGCCAGTGATTATCAGAACGGTACGTTCCGTTCTTATAAGGCATCACTCATGACCACGCATTCTTCTTCCGCGCCGAAACTGCCGTCTCGCCCGCGCCTTGCGCTCTTTGCCTTTCTGGGCGTCTACCCGCTGGTGACGGCGCTGCTGTATCTTCTGGTGCCGCTCACGCTCGACTGGGCGATCTGGCAGCGCAACCTTGTGATGGTGCCGATCATCGTGGTGATGATGGTCTGGGTGATCATTCCGCGCATCCATCGCCACCTTGGCCACCTTCTGTAAGGCGGCGTGCCGCGCCGGGGATTGACCGGCGCGACGTTCCCCTGCATTGCATGGCCATGTTGATCTACAAGATACTCCGGAGCGGCGAATGGGCCGACCTTCAGGCCACGGGCGAAACCGCCGGTGCGCCGATCGACGTGGCCGACGGCTACGTGCATTTCTCGACGCTGGAGCAGGTCCGAGAGACCGTCTCCAAGCATTTCGAGGGCGTCGACGGGCTGTATGTGCTCGCCTTCGAGACCGAGACGCTTGGCGAGGCGCTGCGCTGGGAGCCATCGCGCGGCGGCGCGCTGTTCCCGCATCTCTACGCCCCGATGCGGCTGGCCGATGTGCGCTGGTCGCGCCCGCTGCCGTTGGGACTGGGCGGACACATGTTCCCGGATGACATGACATGAGCCTGATCGAACGCGCTGGCCTTGCGCTGATGCACCGCATCGACCCCGAAACCGCCCATGGGCTGGCGCTCAGGGCGCTGTCATCGGGGTTGGCACCGTTGCCCGAAAGCTATAGCTCGGACCGGCTGCGCTGCACCGTGGCGGGAATGACACTGGCCAATCCGCTTGGCCTTGCCGCGGGCTTTGACAAGAATGCCGAGGCGCTGGCGCCGTTGTCGCGCGCGGGCTTTGGCTTTGTCGAGGTCGGCGCGCTCACGCCCCGCGCCCAGCCCGGCAACCCCAAGCCGCGCCTGTTCCGCCTGACCGAGGATCGCGCGGTGATCAACCGTTTTGGCTTCAACAACCGTGGCATGGATGATGCGCTGCCCCGGCTGGCGGCGCGCCCCAAGGGCATGGTGCTGGGGCTGAACCTTGGCGCCAACAAGGACAGCGACGACCGTGCCGAGGATTTCGCCCGCGTGCTGACCCGCTGCGGCGCGCATCTGGATTTCGCCACGGTCAACGTCAGCTCTCCCAACACCGAAAAGCTGCGCGACCTGCAAGGCAAGGCGGCGCTGAGCGCGCTGCTGGCTGGCGTCATGGCCGCGCGCGCCGATGCCGGGCTGACGCTGCCGGTCTTCGTCAAGATCGCCCCCGATCTTGATACGCAAGGGCTTGAAGACGTGGCCGAGGTGGCGCTGGCCTCGGGCGTGGCAGGGGTGATCGCCACCAATACCACGCTGTCGCGCGACGGGCTGGCATCGGCCCACAAGGCCGAGGCAGGCGGGATGTCGGGCGCGCCGCTGTTCGAACGCTCGACACGGGTGCTGGCGCGGCTGTCAGATCTGACCGGCGGCGCGGTGCCGCTGATCGGCGTCGGCGGCGTGGCGTCGGGGGCCGATGCCTATGCCAAGATTCGCGCCGGGGCGTCTGCGGTGCAGCTTTATTCGGCGCTGGTCTACGAGGGGCTGTCGCTGGTGCCGCGCATCCTGCGCGAGCTTGACGCGCTGCTGGCCCGCGATGGCTTTGCATCGGTGGCCGAGGCGGTGGGCAGCGGACGGCAGGACTGGCTGTGATCCTCTGGCACAATCCCCGCTGTTCGAAATCGCGCGAGGCGCTGGCGCTGCTTGAGG
The DNA here is from genome assembly GCF_030547555.1 of Salipiger sp. 1_MG-2023. Classification (NCBI taxonomy): domain Bacteria; kingdom Pseudomonadati; phylum Pseudomonadota; class Alphaproteobacteria; order Rhodobacterales; family Roseobacteraceae; genus Salipiger; species Salipiger sp. 1_MG-2023. The sequence continues at coordinate 79,389 of NZ_JAUOQN010000001.1, forward strand.
CCAATGGCGCGACGCCCGAGCTGCGCAGATACCTTGACGAGCCGCCCTCGCTGGCAGAGCTGCGGGCGGCACAGGTCGCGCTTGGCATACCGGTGATCGAGATGATGCGGGTCAAGGAAGCCGCCTTTGCGCAGCGCGGGCTGCGCGGCGCGGATGATGCGACGCTGCTGCAGGCGATGGCCGAAGAGCCGAAGCTGATCGAACGCCCGGTGCTGTTCGCAAAGGGCCGTGCGGTGATCGGCCGCCCGCCGGAAAAGGTGCTCGACCTGCTCGACTGACGCGGCACAATTCGCCATCGGTGCGCCATACCTATGCCCGAGAGCGCGGTTAGCCTTGCCGCAGACGCCCTGCAAGGACGCCCCATGCGCAACGACCGGATCGACGCCCTCAGAGGGATTGCCGCGCTTGGCATCATCGCGCTGCATATCCCGCACTATCCCGAATTCCCGGCGGATCTTGTCGCGGCGCTGCGCGGCCTGCTGCGCTGGTGTGTGCCGTTTTTCTTCCTGCTGACAGGCTATTACCTGACCCGCCCCGGCGAAGCCCTGCCCTGGTTCAGCCGCCAGCGCCTGCTGCGCCTCGTGCTGCTGACGGCGCTGGCCAACCTGCTTTATCTGCCAATCGGCCTATGGCGCTATGGCGAGCTGATGGGAGCCGGGCAGGCGCTGTTTTTCGGCACATGGTATCACCTGTGGTATCTCAACGGCCTGCTGATGTCGGCAATGCTGATCGAGGCGCTGGGGCGGCGCGATCGTGTGGTTCTGGCGCAAGGGCTGGGGCTGGTGATAGCCTTGGGCTTTGCAGTGACGAGCGTCATGCTGGCATTCGGGCATGGTTCGGAATTGATCAATGCGACAGTGCGCCAGTTCCTTGGCCTGCCCTGCCTGCTGGCGGGCGCGGCGCTGCACCGGGTAGAAACGCCGCGCCTGCGCCCGGCGCTTGTGGTGCTGGGTCTGGGCATCACGCTGCTGCTGGGCGAGATGGCGGTGGTCCATATGCTCGGCGGGTCGTGGATGATCGTGCAATAGAGCATCGGCACAGCAGTTCTGACGATCGGTCTGTTCCTGACCGGGCTGGCCGCGAATTGGCGCGTGCCCGAAGCGTTGGCGCGCTGGGGGCGCGACGAGGCGCTGGGGATCTACCTGTTTCACCCGGCGCTGATCATCGCCGCAGGCGCAATCCTGACCGGCAAGCTGGCGAGCGTGCCGCAGGGCGCGCCGGGCCTTGCGCTTCTGGCGCTGACCGGGCTGCTGTCTATCCTGCTGATGCGCGGACTGGCGCGGCTGCCGCGCCTGCGGGCGGCGCTGCTTGGAGAGTTCCCCCTTGGGCGCCGCGCCGCAGCTCAGTCGTAGACCCGCGTGTCTTCGATCACCACCCCATCGCGTGGCAGCGCCCCCGGCTTCACCAGCTCGACGATGCCCTTGAGCTTGAGAAGCTCGGCGATGCTTGCCGCATATGGCGCAGGATCCTCCGAAGCGGTCTCAATCCGCACCGTCATCACGTCCATCTCACCGTCACGGCTGGCGATCACGCGCGCCCGGTCAATCTCGGCGTGGCGGGCGACAAGCGCGGCGACCTGCTCGGGGCGCACGAACATGCCTTTGATCTTGGCCGTCTGATCGGCGCGACCCATCCAGCCCTTGATGCGCAGATTGGTGCGCCCGCAGGAGGATTCGCCCGGCATCACCGCGCTCAGATCGCCAGTCGCGAAGCGGATCAGCGGGTAATCGGGGTTGAGCGTGGTGACCACCACCTCGCCCACCTCGCCGGGCGCGACGGGATCGCCGGTGCCGGGGGTGACGATCTCGACGATGACCTGTTCGTCGACGATCATGCCCTCCATCGCCGGGCTTTCATAGGCGATCATCCCCAGATCGGCGGTGGCATAACACTGGCGGCAGGCGATGCCGCGATCCGCGTACCAGCCGCGCAGGCTGGGAAACAGCGCGCCACCCGACACCGCCGCCTTGGCGATCTTCAGCGGCAGACCCAGTGCCTCGGCCTTTTCGACGATCAGCTTGAGGTAATCGGGGGTGCCCGCATAGGCGGTGACCGCAACATCATGCGCGGCGCGCGCCTGCAATTCGGTCTGCCCGGTGCCTGCGGGCAGCACGCTGGCCCCCACCGCCCGCGCGCCGTTTTCAAAGATCATCCCCGCCGGCGTCAGGTGATAGCCAAAGCAGTTCTGCACGATGTCGCCCTGCCCGATGCCGCAGGCATGCAGAAACCGCCCCAGCCGCCACCAGTCATGCCCGCCGCCGCCCGGCTCGTAGATCGGGCCCGGCGACTGGAACACATGCGCAAAGCCATGCGCCGGTTTCGCGGCATAGCCACCAAAAGGCGCATCCCCGGATTGCGCCGATGCCAGTGCCGATTTGCGCAGCACCGGCAGGGTTGCCAAGCTTGCAAGGTCGCACACCGCGCTTGCATCGATGCCGTCCAGAGCAGCGGCATAGCCCGGCAGGCCCTGCGCATGGGCGATCTGCTGCGGCAGGCTTGAGGCCAGCGCCGCGGCGCGCGCATCGGCGCTGCGCGTTTCCAGATCGTCGTAATAGCTGGTCATCCTCGCGTCCTTCCGCTGCCTGTCCGGCGGGAAAGGCTCAACCCAAGGGCCACTCCGCCAATGTCTCGTAAATTGCTCCGCCGGGGGTCAGCACCGATCCGACAAGCCGCAGGGCGCACGCGGGTTCCGGTGCAGAGCGCAGCCCCGCCACCTGCGCCACGCCCGCCTCGAGCCGCGCCCGGTCGGACTCGCGCAGACCCGCGCCAAAACGGATCAGCGTGATATGCGGGCGAAAGCGCTCGCGCGGCAATTCGATGCCCGCCGCACGCACCGCCGCCAGCACGGTCGCGCGCAACGCAACCAGCCCCGGCTCGGGCACCACGCCCGCCGCCAGCAGCTTGACCCGTCGCCCTCCAAAACTGACCAGCCCGTCGAGCGCCAACGCGCAGCCCGGCAGCACCGGGGCAAGCGCCGCGTCCAGCTCGGCCAGCGCATAATCCGGCTGCTCGTCGAGAAAGGCCAAGGTCAGGTGCAGGTTTTCCTCGGGAACGGCGCGGCCCACGGGAATCGCCTCTTGCACCGCCAGCAGGGGCGGGATCAGCGCATCCGGCACGGGAAGGGCAAGAAAGCATCGCATCGCCCCCCGTCATGCCAGCCAACGCTTGCGGCGTCGATAGCTGCGCACGTCGCGAAAGGATTTGCGCCCCTCGTCCGACATGCCGAGGTAGAATTCCTTGACGTCGGGGTTCTCGCGCAGATCGGCGGCGGGGCCGTCCATCACCACCCGGCCATTTTCAAGGATATAGCCGTAATGGGCATAGCGCAGGGCAACGTTGGTGTTCTGCTCGGCCAGCAGAAAAGACACACCCTCGCCCTCGTTCACCGCCTTGACGATCTCGAAGATCTGCTCGACCAGCTGCGGCGCAAGGCCCATCGACGGCTCGTCGAGCAGCACGGTTTCGGGACGCGACATCAGCGCCCGCCCGATGGCGCACATCTGTTGCTCACCGCCCGAGGTATAGCCCGCCTGCGATTTGCGCCGCTCGCGCAGGCGGGGGAAATATTCGTAGACCATCTCCAGATCACGCTCGACGGCGGCCTTGCCATCGCGGCGGGTGAAAGCGCCGGTCAGCAGGTTTTCCTCGACCGTGAGATGGCCGAAGCAATGCCGCCCCTCCATCACCTGAATGACCCCCTTGCGCACCAGCGCCGCCGGGTCGAGATCCTGCACCCGCTCACCGCGATAGATGATCGAGCCCTTGGTGACCTCGCCGCGTTCGGAATGCAGCAGGTTGGAAATCGCCTTGAGCGTCGTGGTCTTGCCCGCGCCATTGCCGCCCAGAAGCGCGGTGATGCCGCCCTTGGGCACCGACAGCGACACCCCCTTCAGCACAAGGATGACGTGGTTGTAGATCACCTCGATGTTGTTGATCTCGAGAAGCGTCTCGCTGCGCCCGGCGTCCAGCATGGTCTATGTCTCCAAATCCGCATGATCCGGCGGCGCGTCGCCGCGCCGCCGAAGGCCAGATCACATCTGGCAGTCTTCGTTCACCGGCCAGGGGGCGTTTTCCTCGGCGTATTCCTGCGCCTTGGCGGTTTCGAGTTCGGAAATCGCCTCGCTGTCGGGCATGATCAGATCCGAGGCCTTGACGAATTTCGCGCCGTCCCATTCCAGCATCCAGCCGCCCGAATGCCCGGTGTGGTTGGAACAGGATGTCGAGAACGTTGGCACCATGCCGGTCAGTCCAAGCTCGTCGATGCGCGCCTCGGTGAAATTGAGGTTTTCCAGCCCCCAGCGCAGATCAGATGGCGTGATGTCCGCCGTGCCCGCGTGTTCCTGCGCCACGGTGATGCCCTCGGCCAAAATCGCCGAGATGATCAGGCCGCGCGAATAGAACACGCCCTCCATCTCTTCGGGGGTGGTCTGCGATTTGCCCGCATCGATCACGAGGCTCTTGATATCGGCCATGACCGGCGCGTCCATGTTGGGAAACGACCAGCTGACCGATTTGTAGCCCTTGCCATCCTCGCCCACCAGCTTGAGGTCGGCGTCATGCCCGGCCCACCAGACGCCCAGCATGTTGTCCATCGGGAACTTGGTCTTGACCGCCTCGGTGATGGCCCCGGCGTTCATCGCGCCCCAGCCCCACATGATGACATAATCGGGCCGCTCGCGGCGGATCTGAAGCCATTGCGCCGACTGGTTCTGCATTTCCTTGAGGCCGACCGGGATCGGCAGCAGCTCGAAGCCGAGGCTTTCGGCCTTCATTTCAAGATAGGGCAGCGGCTCCTTGCCGAACGGGTGATCGAGGTGCAGGAACGCCACCTTCTTGCCCGACAGATCGCCCATGTCCTGAAGATATTTCAGGATGATCGACGCCCCGTCCCAATAAGACAGCGGCGTGTTGAACGCCCATTGGAACACCTTGCCGTCGCCCATCGGCGAAAAGCCGTAGCCGGGGGCAAGGATCGGGATCTTGTCGATGTTGGTCTTGGGCAGCACCTGAAGCGTGATGCCGGTCGACCACGGCTGCGTCACCAGCGCGGAGCCTTTGGTCTTTTCATAGCATTCCGCGCCCTTTTCGGTGGAATAGCCGGTTTCGCATTCGCTGAAATCGACCATCATGCCGCCGATGCCGCCATCGCGGGCGTTGAGCATGCTCATATAATCGGCCTGCCCGTTCATCAGCGGAATGCCGGTGGCGGCAAAGGGTCCGGTGCGATAGGCAAGGTTGGGCGTGGAAAGCCCCTCGGCCATCGCGGTGGTGCCCATCAGGGTTGCCAGCGCCGCGGCAGCGGCGATCCGTCCTGTAAAAGTCATCGTCAAAGTCTCCTCCCTTGTATCGATGAAATGGCCGGCCCTAGTGCGGAAAGGGCCAGATGATCAGCTTTTCCCGGATCAGCGCCCACAGGCGTGCCAGCCCATGCGGTTCGATGATCAGGAAGAACACGATAAGCGCGCCGACGATCATCACGTTCAGATGTTCGACCATGGCCGAGCTGATCGGAATGCCCAGCGCCTCGGGCACCGTGCCCAGCACCACCGGCAGTCCCACGATCAGGATCGCACCAAGGTAATTGCCCATGATCGATCCCAGCCCGCCGATGATGGCGATGAACAGGATGCGAAAGCTCAGCGGGATATCGAACAGGTTCGGCTCTGCCGCCCCGCGCCACATGAACACGAACAGCGCCCCGGCAACGCCCACCACATAGGATGACACGGCAAAGGCGGTCAGCTTGGAGCGCATCAGGTTGATGCCGATCAGCTCGGCGGCGATGTCCATGTCGCGGGTGGCCTTCCACGTCCGCCCCAGTGTGCCGCGCGTCAGGTTGATGCAGACCAGCGTCAGCAGCGTCACCACCCCCAGTACCACGTAATATTGCACCATCGAGCTGGCCTGCGGCCCGGCGACATAGACGCCGAACATGGTCAGGTTCGGCACCTGAATGGCGCCTGAGGCGTTGTAATTGTAGAGCCAGCCCCATTTCTCGAACAGCCAGACCAAGAAGAACTGCGCCGCCAGCGTTGCGATCGCAAGGTAGAACCCCTTGATCCGCAAGGACGGAATGCCAAACGCCACCCCCACCCCGGCGCTGAACGCCCCGGACATCAGGATCGCCACCACCGGGTTCAGCCACGGCATCAGCGTTACCATCTTGTAGCAGGCATAGGCCCCGACCCCCATGAAGGCGGCGGTGCCCAGCGACAGCTGCCCGGCAAAGCCCGTCAGCAGGTTCAGCCCCAACGCCGCCAGCGAATAGATCAGGATCGGGATCAGCAACGTCTGAAAGGCGAATTCGCTGGCCAGAAGCGGCGCGACGAGCCATGCAAAGATCAGGATAAGCCCCAGCAGCACCGCATCCTGGCGCACCGGAAACAGTGCCTGATCGGCCTGATAGCTGGTCTTGAACTGTCCTGCGGTGCGATAGAGCATCCGTTTTTCTCCCTTTTGTGCGCCTCAACGGGCCGCACTGCCCGAGCGCGGTCCCGTACCGGGCCGCCGCTGTGTCCTGCCTGGCCGTCGGCGTCAGTGGCCGGTCGGCAGCGTGAATTCCTCGTCCGGGTAACCGCGCCGGGGCGCCGGGGCGTATCCCGTCGCCTCCGAGTGCTTCACCAGCCAGAGCCAGGCCCAGAGCCCAAGCCCTCCGCCCAGCGCCGCCAACGCCACCTGCCCGCCCGCGTGCCCGGCGCTCAGCGCCAGATACCCGAAGGCCCAGAACCCTGCCCAGGCCACCACGTTCAGGGTTGCGATCAGTTTTGCCATTCCCGTCGTCTCCTCCTGAAAGGCCGACTCCTCTTGCGGCCTTTGCATCCCGTTTCCTGCCACGCGGGCAGCGCTAGACCCTTTCGATGATGCGTTCCCCGAACAGCCCCTGCGGGCGGAACAGCAGCACGATCAGCGCCAGCACAAAGGCGAACCACGTCTCGGTGTTGCCACCCAGCAGGGGTTGCCCCCAGTAGATCTCGAACAGCTTTTCCAGCATCCCGATCATCAGCCCGCCGATGACGGCGCCGGTGATGCTTTCCAGCCCGCCCAGCATCAGCACCGGCAGCGCCTTGTAGGCGATGACCTCCAGCGCAAAGCTGACCCCGGCCCGCGCGCCCCATGCAATGCCGGTGACCAGCGCGATGATGCCCGCGATGAACCACACCAGCACCCAGATCTGTTGCAGCGAGATGCCGACCGACAGCGCCGCCTGATGATCGTCGCCCAGCGCCCGGATCGCCCGACCCATCCGCGTCTTGGTCAGGAAGGCCAGCAAGGCGACGACCAGCAGCCCCGCCACGATCACGGCGGTGATGTCCTTTTGTTCAAGGATCAGCAGCCCGCCCCACGGTTCCAGCACAAGGCTGCCGGTCGGGATGCCCAGTTCTTCGGTGATCATCACCTTGTTTTCGCCGCCAAAGATGATCTCGCCGAGGCCGATCAGGAACAGCGTGATGCCGATGGTCGCCATGAACAGGATGATGTCGGGCTGCCCGACAAGGGGCCGCAGCACCACCCGTTCGATGCTGAGCGCCAGCACAAACATCACCCCCAGTGTCAGGATCACGCAGATCCACGCCGGAATGCCCATCGCATGCAGACCCACCAGCGTCAGCGCGGCGAACACCACCATGATGCCCTGCGCAAAGTTGAAAATCCGCGACGAGCGGAAGATCAGCACGAACCCCAGCGCGATCAGCGCATAGAGAATGCCAGACACCAGCCCTTCCCACAGCACCTGCAACAGGAAATCCGGCGCCTCGACCATATCGACGAAGGGCGTGATGAAGATATCTTTCAGCATGTTGTTCTCCTCAAGGCACCGGTCAATGCGCCACGCCAAGATAGGCGTCGATCACGGCCTGATTGGCGCGCACCTCGTCGGGCGCGCCATCGCCGATCTTTTTGCCGTAATCCATCACGACGACACGGTCGGACAGATCCATCACCACCCCCATGTCATGTTCGATCAAGACGATGGTGGTGCCGAATTCGTCATTCACATCAAGGATGAAGCGGCTCATGTCCTCTTTCTCCTCGACATTCATCCCCGCCATCGGCTCGTCGAGCAACAGCATCGACGGTTCAGCTGCCAGCGCCCGCGCCAGTTCGACGCGCTTTTTCAGCCCGTAAGGCAGACGCCCGACCGGCGTCTTGCGGATCGCCTGAATCTCAAGGAAATCGATGACCTTTTCCACGACCTCGCGGTTGGCGATTTCTTCATCGCGGGCCTTGCCCCACCACAGCGCCTGACGTGCGATCCCCGCCTTCATATGCGTCAGCCGCCCGGTCATGATGTTGTCGAGCACCGACATGCCCTCGAACAGCGCGATGTTCTGAAAGGTGCGCGCGATGCCCATGCGCGCCACCTCGTAGGGCTTCATCGGAGGGCGCTCAGCCCCCTTGTACCAAAGCGCCCCTTCGGACGGGGTGTAAAAGCCGCTGATGATGTTCAGCATCGAGGATTTCCCCGCACCGTTCGGGCCGATAATGGCCCGGATCTCGCCCTCGCGGATGTCGAAGGAAATATCCTTGATCGCCACCACCCCGCCGAATTTCAGCGTGATGTTGCGCAGCTCCATCAGGGTGCCGCCGATCTGCCGCCCGTCGGCGGTGATGTATCCCGTATCGGACACGGCCCCCTCCTTTTCGTCGTTCCGGTAAATGCTTGTCGTGCCGTCCATCATGACATCCATCCCTGCCAGCTTCGGCCCGCGAGATGGTGGGGTTCGCCCCGGCCCGCCATGGGCGGCAAATCGTCCGGGGGACGGTTTGAGGTGCGAACGGGCCAAGCCCCGCGATTTGCGCAGCAAGAGCGCCCGCCCATCATTGTGCCGCCATCGCGGGCGGCGCCACCGGCACCACCTTTGCGTCCATCAGCGTCAGCGTCGCCTTGATCTTGCCCTTGCGCCCGTCCTCGTAGGTGACTTCGGTCTCGGTGTAGACGCTGTCTGAGCCATCGTACAAAGCCGCCACCAGATCGTGGAATTTCTCGGCGATGATCTTGCGCCGCACCTTGCGAGTGCGCGTCAGCTCGCCGTCATCCGCGTCCAGCTCCTTGTGCAGCACCACAAAGCGGTGGATCTGGCAGCCCGACAGCATCGGGTCTTCGGCGACGCTGGCGTTGACCTCTTCGACATGGCCCCGGATGGTTTCCAGCACCTTGGGATGGCCGGCCAGCTCCTGATAGGAGGCATAGGCGATATTGTTGCGCTCGGCCCAGTTGCCCACTGCGGTCAGGTCGATGTTGATGAAGGCGGCGCAGCGGTCGCGATCGGCGCCGAACACCACCACCTCAAGGATATTGGGAAAGAACTTCAGCTTGTTCTCGACGTATTTGGGCGCAAACAGCGCGCCGTCGGCCATCTTGCCCACGTCCTTGGCCCGGTCGATGATGCGCAGATGCCCGGTGCCTTCCTCGAAGAACCCGGCATCGCCCGTGGCGACCCAGCCGTCGGCATCCTTGGTGTCAGCGGTGCTTTCGGCGTTCTTGTAATATTCCACGAACACGCCGGGCGAGCGGTAGAACACCTCGCCGTTCTCGGCGATGCGGATTTCCACGCCCGGCGACGGCACGCCGACGGTGTCGGGGCGCACCTCGTTGTCGGGCTGCTGGGTGATGAACACCGAGGCTTCGGTCTGCCCGTAAAGCTGTTTGAGGTTGATCCCCAGCGCGCGGTAGAAATCAAAGATCTCGGGGCCGATCGCCTCGCCAGCGGTATAGCCCACCCGGACGCGCGAAAACCCCAGCGCGTTCTTCAGCGGCCCATAGACCAGCGCCGCGCCCAGCGCATAATGCAGCCGATCCAGCGCGCCCACCTGTGCGCCATCAAGGATCTTCGGCCCCACGCGTCGGGCCAACGCCATGAAATGATCGAACATCCGCTTCTTGAGCGCGCCCGCGTCCTCCATCCGGATCATGATCGACGTCAGCTGGGTTTCGAACACCCGTGGCGGCGCGAAATAATACGACGGCGCGATCTCGCGCAGGTCGGTCAGCATGGTCTCGGGGCTTTCGGGGCAGTTGACGCAGAACCCTGTCCAGAACGCCTGCCCGATGGAAAAGATGAAATCCCCGACCCAGGCCATCGGCAGCCATGCCAGCACTTCCTCGCCCGGGCCAAGGTGGTCGAATTCCGACGACGCCTTGGCGGTCTCGATGATGTTGCGGTTCGACAGCACCACGCCCTTGGGCTTGCCCGTCGTCCCCGAGGTATAGAGCATGACGCAAGTGTCATCATACCCCAGCGCCCCGCGCCGCGCGTCCAGCTCGCCGATCAGCTCGTCTCGGGCCGCCCGCCCCTGCGCCTGAATGTGCCCGTATTCATGCAGCTGCCGGTGATCGTATTTCCGCATCCCGCGCGGATCGACATAGATCATGTGTTCGAACTGGTGCAGATCGTCCTGAATCTCGATGACCTTGTCGACCTGTTCCTGATCGGCGGCGATGACAAAGCGCGCGCCGCAATGCGACAGCACGTATTCCATCTCTTCGGCAACGGCGTCCTGATACAGCGGCACCGGCACCGCGCCGCACATCTGGGCTGCGACCATCGCCCAATACAGCGTCGGGCGGTTGCGCCCGATCACCGCGACATGATCGCCCCGCGCCAGCCCGAGGTTCAAAAGCCCCAGTGCAAAGGCCTCGATCTCCTGCGCTCCTTCGGCCCAGCTCCAGCTTTGCCAAATCCCGTATTCCTTTTCCCGCCACGCAGGCCGGTCGCCATAGAGCGACACATTGCGCTGCAACAGCTGCGGAATCGAGCGCAGACCCTCTGCGCCCTCGGACATATACGCCAAGTCTCATTCCTCCCTTGATCGCCCGGGGCTCCTCTTCCCCGGTTGCCCCGAAGGGCAGCGCGATTCCGATCCCATTAGGATCAAGGACAGGCTGGCGGTCAATCTTTACGTCATCTTTGCGGGATTCTAACGAATTGTAACAGATGCTCCCCCGACCCGATGGCAACGCGCGCCATCCCCGCCAAGCCGGGCGCAAAGGCTCGCGGCCCTTGACCGGTTGCACGCCCGCTAGCCCTCGCCGCGCCCCGGTGCTAGCGTCACGCCCGGAGGGGGGGGCGCGATGCACAAACAAGGGTTTACACAGGCGGGGCTGAACCTGATCCAGCAGGCGCTGTCGATCTATGACAGCGATCTGCGGCTGGCGGTCAGCAACCGCCGCTTTGCCGAAATGTTCGACCTGCCGCAGGCGCTCTATACCGAAGGCGCGCGGTTCGACGACACCATCCGCCACCTCGTGGATTGCGGCGAATACGGACAGGTCGATGACGTTGATGCCTTTGTCGCCGCCCGCGTCGAGCAGGCCCGCGCCTTCGAGGCGCATTACATGGAACGCACCCGTGCCAATGGCCGCACCATCAGCGTCGAGGGCGCGCCGCTGCCGCAGGGCGGCTGGGTGACGGTCTATACCGACATCACCAGCGTCAAACGCCACGAAGCGCTGTTGCGCACCCGCTCGGAACTGCTCTCCGAAGAGGTGCTGCGCCGGTCCGAGGAACTGTCGGCCACCAACCGCCAGCTGGCCGCAACCAATGCCGCGCTGGAAGAAGCCCAGCGCGAGCTGCGCGAGATCGAGGCCCGCACCCGCCTGACCACCGAAATGATGCCCGCCCATATCGCCCGCGTCGATGCGCGCGGGGTCTATACGTTTTCCAACCGGCGGCTGTCGTCGGTGATGCCGGGGCGGCCCTCGGAGATTGCCGGGCTGCATATTTCCGAAGCGCTGGGGCCGGCGCATGTCAAGGTCGCGCCGCATCTGGACCGGGCGCTGAACGGCGAGCAGAGCATCTTTGAATTCACCGATGATGGCTCGCAGCGGCGCATCCGCGCGGTGTTCACCCCCGACCCGGTCGAACCGGGGGTCTATATCCTGTCCCATGACGTGACCGAGGAAACGCAGGCCCGCGCCGCGCTGCAACAGACACGGCGTCGCGAAATGGCGGCGCAGCTGATTTCCGGCCTTGCGCATGATTTCTCGAATCTGCTGACCATCATCCTCGGGATGCAATCGAAGCTGCGGCGCATGGTGCCGCCCGACGCGGCACCGCTGGTCACCGGCACGCTTCAGGCCGCCCGGCGCGGCGGAGACCTGCTGAACCGCATTGCCGACATCACCTCGCACCGGGCATGGCGACCGGGGCCGGTGTCGCTTGGCGGGTTTCTAAGCGATCTGGCCACGCTGGCGCGGCCCTCGCTGCCCGGATCGCTGCGGCTCGAGGTGCGGGCCGAGGCAGAGGGCTGCTATCAGCTCGACGCCGGGATGCTGCAGGATGCGGCGCTGAACCTCGTGCTGAACGCCGCCGACGCCTGCGGCGCGCAGGGCCGCATCGACGTGGTCTTCCGCGCCGTTGGCGATACATGGCTGGAACTGGTGGTCACCGACACCGGCCCCGGTTTCAGCCCGCAGGCGCTGGCGCATGGGCTTGACCCGTTCTTCACCACCAAGGGCAGCAACGGATCGGGGCTTGGGTTGGCGATGGTCTATGACATGGCGAAACTGGCGGGCGGCGATGTGCGCCTTGCCAATGACGCACGGGGCGCGCGGGTGACATTGCGCCTGCCGCTGCGCAAGGCGGCGGCGCAGGCCCGCTCTGGCCTCGTGCTGCTGGTCGAGGATTCGACCGACCTGCGCGCCCAGCTGCGCGATATGCTGACCGGGCTGGGCTATGCGGTGGCCGAAGCCTGCTCGGTCGATGAGGCCTGCGCGCTGGCGGGCGGGCTGCCGGTGGATCTGGTGCTGTCGGACATCACGCTTGAAGGCGACGCCCCCGGCACCGATCTGCCCGCGCGGCTGCCGCATCTGCCGGTGCGGCTGATGACCGCGCTGCCCGGCAGCGACCCGCTGTACCGGCGCGCGCAGGCACAGGGCCCAGTGCTGCGCAAACCCTTTTCCCCCGAGGCGCTGACCGCCTTCCTGACCCCGGAGAGTGCATGAGCGCGCCCCTTGTCTCGATCCTCGACGACGAACCGGCGATCCGCGCCATGCTGGCCGAAGCGCTGGCCGAGGCGGGCTTCCGCACCAGCGCCTTTGCCCGCGCCAGCGACTTCGAGGCGGCGCTGAAGCGCAGCCAGCCCGACGTCTGCCTTGTCGATCTGGGCCTGCCCGACCGTGACGGGCTGAGCCTCGTGCACCGGCTGGCGCTGGAACAGGGGGCGGTGGTGATCATCATCTCGGGGCGCGCACAGGTGCAGGACCGGGTGACCGGGCTGGAACTGGGGGCCGACGATTACATCATCAAGCCGTTCGATCCCTCCGAGGTCGTGGCCCGCATCCGCGCCCGCCTGCGCACCCCGAGGCGCGAGGCGCAGCGCGGCGAGACCGCCCGGTTCGCCGGCTGGACAGCGCATTTCGACCGCTACGCTCTGGAAGACGCGAACGGCGCCGAAACGCCCTTTAGCCATGCCGAAGGCGAGGTGCTGCGCATGTTCCTCGAAGCGCCCAAACGGCTGATCACCCGCGCCCAGATGCAGGAAACGCTGGGCGGCGCGGCAGGAGAAAGCTTTGATCGGGCGATGGATGTGCGGATCTCGCGGCTGCGCACGAAGCTGCGCGAAGACCCGAAAAACCCGCGCCTGATCAAGACGATCTATGGCGCGGGCTATCTCTTTCTGGGGGATGTCGACTGGGGCTAGGTCAGACTGGGGTCAGGCCGCATCCTCATCGGCCAGCAGTTTGACCAGCTCGCCCTTCATTTGGCACAGCTCGTCGCGATAGGGCGAGGGCGGCAGACAGCTGAGCGCCGCGTCGAAATCGCCCAGCACCTGCGCTTCGGCGTCTTCGATGCCGCTCATCATGTCTCCGTCAATCTCTTCAAAGAGCGCGCGCACCGAGACAGCCGTGCGGTGCAGCGCGGCACTCAGCCCTTCGGAGCCATCAGGATCGCCGCCCATGGCGGTGATGATCGATGCGATGCGATCGCAGTGCGCGACATGTAGGCCGCGAAATTTCAGGGCGATAAAGCGGAAATCGGGTTCGGCCTTGTCGGCCATCTGCTCGTACCAGGCGCGGCAATCGGCGCTGCGCGACAAGAGATTCTGAAGAACCGAAAGCTGGTCCTTGCTTGCGGTGATCGGCGTCACGTCAGTCATCGGGATATTCCTTGCGGCTTACGGGGCCGAACGTATCAGACATGGATCGGGTTCCGTGATCTGCTCGCGCTTGCCGTTACGAAATCTTGCCCCGATATTCCCCTTTGACGAGAAAGCTGGCAGTTTGTTGCAATGCCTGTGCGTAGCGCCCTTTCCTCTGATGCGTCAAGCATCGCCGCTCTCTCGATCGAGGTCTGGATCGGCACCTATATCAAGCGCGGCGTCAGCGCCTTTTTTGCCGATTATGCGCTACAGACCTTCACGCCGGACAAGACCCTCGCGCTGATCGCGAACCCGGAGCAGATCATCCTCGTGTCTGAAAATGTCGAAGGCATCGACGGTGTCCTGCGCCTGTCGCGCAACAGCCCCGCCCCGGTCGAGGGCTGCGGCGATCTGGATATCGCAACGCTGTACGTTCAGCCGCGCCACCACGGCAAGGGCATCGGGCGCGCCCTGCTGAGGGCTGCCTTTGAACGGCTTGGGGATGCCGAAACGGTCTGGCTTGCCACCAATTCGGAAAACACGCCCGCCATCGGCTTCTATCTTGCACAAGGGTTCCAGCAGGTCGGCGAGACCCAGTTCCGCATCAAGGATCAGGCCTACCGCAACAACGTCTACGCTTATCGCCTGTCCTGATCCGCCTCGCCCTTGGGCATCACGGGGCAGATCGGTGTCTTGCCAGCGGGGCTGAACCGGGAAACGCCGGGTACAGGCGCTGCGGAGGGTTCAGCCCGGCGCCTTACGACGATCTCAGCGCCCGGAACGCCGCCGAGGCGCCCCAGCCCGCAGCGATGGCGATCACGATCGACAAAAGCCCGTAAAGCGCCGGCTGCTGGCGCGACAGGTTGAAGAGCCATCGTTCCAGCCCGACCTTGCGGACCTCGATGCTTGACGCGTGCTGAGACAGGACCTTGCCAGAGCGGGTGAGCAGGACGCGGATGGTGTAGGTGCCCTCGACGATGGTGGCGGGCATGCGGATCGCCACGTCGAACAGCGTCGCTTCGCGGAATTCCACCGAATCGTAGAAGGTTTCGAACAGCCCGTCATTGGTCCGCATCCGGATCAGCCCGTCGGTAAAGCTCTGGCTGTCGGTGATGCCCATCGGCGCGCCGACCGAGCGGATGGCGCGTTCGACCGAGACCTTGTGGCGCAGATCCTCGACCTCGGAGATCGACTGATCCCAAGGGGCAGAGCTGGCCACCGCGTAGAACGAGGGCGCGGCGTCGATCTCGACCGCGTCGGCATTGACCCAGATGCCAAGCCGCCGCTCCTTGCGCCAGACGGTGACGGGGGTCACCGGGCCCGAAACGGTGACGATGACCTGAAGCGGCGGGTCGGTGAGGATCTCGGTCTGGCGCTTGACGGCGCCAAAGATCAACACTTCGGAGCCGTCGAAATCGGTGGTGATCGCGACGCTGTCGCGGCTCAGCCCCATGACCACCTCTTCGGCACTGGCCGGCAGCGCCAGCAGCAGCAAGAGAGCAAGCGCGCGGATCATTCCCCAGCCCCCAGTTCGTAGAGATCAGCCGGGGTCAGGAACAGATCGAGCGCCAGCTTGAAACAGACCAGCAGCACAAGGCTGGCCAGCGCGATGCGCAGCTGTTCGGCTTTCAGCTTTGTGCCAAGCGCGGTGCCGATCTGTGCGCCGATGACGCCGCCGATCAGCAGCACCAGCGCCAGCAGGATATCCACCGTCTGCGAGGTGATGGCATGGGCCATGGTGGTGAAGGCCGTGACAAAGATGATCTGGAACAGCGAGGTGCCGATGACCACCTTGGTCGGCATGCCCAGCAGATAGATCATCGCGGGCACCATGATGAACCCGCCGCCCACGCCCATGATCGCCGACAGCACCCCGACCGACAGCCCCACCAGCGCTGGCGGAATCGCCGAGATATACAGGCCCGAGGTGCGGAACCGCATCTTGAACGGCAGGCCGTGCACCCAGACGTGATGCTTGCGCTTGGGCGCAGCACCGCGTTTCGAGCGGCGCAGCGCCCGCAGGCTTTCGATGAACATCAGCCCGCCGATGATGCCCAAAAACACCACGTAGCAGAGCCGCACCAGCAGATCGACCTGCCCCATTCCCTTGAGCAGGTTGAACAGCCACACCCCAAGCGCCGCCCCGATGATGCCGCCCACCAGCAGCACCGTGCCCATGCGCAGATCAACCGTTCGCCGCTTGAGATGCGCCAGCACCCCCGACACCGAACTGGCGACGATCTGATTCGACCCGGTGGCCACCGCGACGGCGGGCGGGATGCCCATGAAGAACAGGAAAGGCGTGATCAGAAAGCCCCCGCCCACTCCGAACATGCCCGACAGGATGCCCACGAGTCCCCCCAGCCCGAACAGCAGGAAGATATTGACCGAGACCTCGGCGATGGGGAGGTAAATCTGCATGGCCCGGACTTTGCGATCACAAGCGGGAATTGGCAAGGTGGGCCGGCCACGGATGCCGTCGCAGCGGTAAAAAACTTCGGGCGCTAACGGGGACGGCACGCCAAACGCCGCTTGCGGCGATTGCATTGGCCAAAGCGCCCAGATCCGCACGCCGCAAATGCCATGCCGGGGAATCGCCCCACGGCATCGGCGCATGGCTTAACGCGGCCGCATGCCGTTGAGGAAAATCTCGACCGCGCGGTCGCGGCGCTGGCGTTTTTCCTCGTAGAGGTCGTTGGCGCGCTCTGCGCCGGGTGTCAGCAGGTGATGCAGCGCATTGCCCATCACCATGTCGCACAACAGCTCGGCCGCCTGCCCCGGCTCCATGCCATGCAGCACGATCTCTTTGTTATCCACCGCAACGATCAGTTCGGCGGTGATGTAGGTGATGACAGAGCCGCGCCCCTCGCAGTCGAACTGCTCGGCGATACCGGGGAACAGCGGCGCCTCGGCCACCACCGCGCGCAGCAGTTCCAGCGGCGCCTGTTCGAACTGCGGCATGGCATTGACGGTCAGCAGCTTGCGCAGCCGTTCGCTCAGCGGGAGTGCGTGGTCTTCGGGGGCGAGCGGGCGAAAGATCGTGCGCCCGATCCGGGCAAAGGTCGCGCCCAGCAATTCCTCGCGGCTGCCGAACAGCGCGTAAAGCGTGCGTTTGGACATCCCCGCCTTGCGGGCAATGGCCGCCATGCTCACGTCTTCGAGGCGGCACTGGCCCAGCAGCTCTCCGACGGCATCCAGCACCATGGCCTCACGTGTTGGCGCATCGATCTGTACCGGGCGCCCGCGACGGGGCCGACATTCATTCTCAACTGCCTTGTCTTCCGGCACTGCACACCTCCTGTGCTTAAACGCAGGGTAAAACCGGTCGGTTCCAAGCTTGCGCGCTTTACAAAACTTGCCGGTTTCCATATCGCACTTCAAGAGCCAACCGCACGCGCTGCGGCCCTTTGCCTTTCCGGAGTGACGACATGCACATCAATGCACCGTGCAATCTGCGCCGCCTGCTCGCCGTGGCGGGCCTTGCGCTGGCCGCGACAGCCCTGCCCGCATCTGCCCAGCAACAGGGCGGCGAGCGCCCGCCGCAGCCGGTCACCGTGGTGACGCTGGCCGCCGAAGACGTCACGCTGACCACGACCCTGCCGGGCCGGGTCGCGGCCTCTGGTGTGGCCGAGGTGCGCCCGCAAGTCAGCGGCATCATCACCGAGCGCCTGTTCAAGGAAGGCGCCGCCGTGCAGCAGGGCGATGCGCTCTATCAGCTTGATTCCGCCAGCTACGGCGCCTCGAAAGCCGCCGCCGAGGCGTCGCTGGCGCAGGCCGAGGCCACGCTGCGTTCGGCAGAACGCGAATCGAAGCGCCAGCAAGAGCTGCGCGATCGCAACGTCACCAGCCAGCAGACCTTTGACGACGCGCTCGCCGCGCGCGATGTGGCCGAAGCGGCGGTAAAGGTGGCCGAAGCCAACCTGCTGGCCGCGAACATCGACCTTGATCGCGCCACGATCCGTGCGCCGCTGACCGGGGTCGCGGGCCTGTCCGAGGTATCGCAGGGGGCGCTCGTCACCGCCGGGCAGACCACGGCGCTGACCACCATCCGCCAGCTTGACCCGGTTTATGTCGACGTGACGCAATCGGCGGCAGAGCTGCTGCGCTGGCGCCGCTCGGGGCAGGATGCCTCGGATGATGCCGTGGTCAGCCTGACCCTCGCCGATGGCACCAGCTACGAGCACACCGGCCACCTTGCCGCCGCCGAGCCGCATGTGAACGAGCAGACCGGCGTTGTCGTGCTGCGGCTGGAATTCCCCAACCCCGATCAGTTCCTGCTGCCCGGCATGTATGTGCAGGTTGAGATGCCGCAAGGTCAGGTAGATGGCGCGGTGATGGTCCCGCAAGAGGGTGTCACCCGCGACCGCCGTGGCCGCCCCATGGCACTGGTCGTCAATGCAGAGAACGCCGTCGAAACCCGCGAGCTGATCGTGCAGCGCGACCGCGGCGCGATGTGGGTGGTGACCGAAGGCCTTGCCGCCGGTGACCGCGTCATCGTCGCCGGGCTTCAGAAGGTCGCGCCCGGCATGACCGTCGCGCCGACAGAGCGCGGCGCAGACGCCCCCGTTTCGCAGTAACCACCGGAATCCAAGGGCGCCCGCGCCCCGCCAGGAGACAATCATGGCCCGTTTTTTCATTGATCGTCCGGTGTTTGCCTGGGTGATCTCGATCCTGATCATGGGTATCGGGGTCCTGTCGATCCTGACCCTGCCCATCGCGCAATATCCGCAGATCGCACCGCCGTCGGTGCGCGTCGACGCAACCTACCCCGGCGCCTCGGCCGAAACCGTCGCCAACACCGTCACCCAGATCATCGAACAGCAGATGACGGGCCTTGACGGGATGCGCTACATGTCGTCGTCCTCGTCCTCGGCAGGTTCCGCCAGCATCACGCTGACCTTTGAATCCGGCACCGATCCGGACGTGGCGCAGGTGCAGGTGCAAAACAAGCTCAGTCAGGCCACCGCGCTGCTGCCCGAAGCGGTGCAGCGTCAGGGCGTGACCGTGGCCAAGGCGTCTTCGTCGTTCTTCATGGTGATCGGCCTGATTTCCGAAGACGGCAGCCTGGAACAGACCGACCTTTCGGATTACCTCAACTCGAACCTCGTCGATGAATTCAGCCGCATCGAAGGCGTCGGCGGCACACAGGTCTTTGGCGCGCAATACGCCATGCGGATCTGGCTGGACCCGTCCAAGCTGTCGGCCTTCGAAATGACCCCGTCGGATGTGGTCAGCGCCGTCTCGGCGCAGAACGCGCAGATCTCGGCGGGCGCGTTCGGCACGCTGCCCGCCCCCGCAGGCCAGCAGCTCAACGCCACGATCACCGCGCAATCCCTGCTGTCGACTCCCGAAGATTTCCGCAACATCGTGCTGCGCTCCGAAACCGACGGCGGCCTCGTGCTGCTGAACGACGTGGCCGAAGTCGAAATCGGTGCCGAGAACTACGCCACCCTCGCCTATTACAACGGCCAGCCCGCATCGGGCATGGCGCTGCAACTGGCATCGGGGGCGAACGCGCTCGACACCTCGGAACGGGTGAAGCAGAAGCTCGAGGAATATTCGCAGTATTTCCCCGACAGCGTGCGCTACGTCATTCCCTACGACACCACCCCGTTCATCGAAATCTCGATCCACGAAGTGCAGAAGACGCTGCTGGAAGCCATCGTTCTGGTGTTCTTCGTGATGCTGCTGTTCCTGCAGAACCTCCGTGCCACGCTGATCCCGACGCTGGCGGTGCCGGTGGTCATCCTTGGCACCTTCGGCATTCTCGCGGCGGCGGGCTTTACCATCAACACGCTGACCATGCTGGCCATGGTTCTGGCCATCGGCCTGCTGGTCGATGACGCCATCGTGGTGGTGGAAAACGTCGAACGCATCATGGAAGAAGAAGGTCTGAACCCGCGCGAGGCGACCCGCAAGAGCATGGGCCAGATCACCGGCGCGCTGATCGGCATCGCGCTGGTGCTGTCGGCGGTGTTCGTGCCTATGGCGTTCTTTCCCGGCTCGACAGGGGTGATCTACAAACAGTTCTCGATCACCATCGTCTCGGCGATGGGGCTGTCGGTTCTGGTGGCGCTGACGCTGACGCCCGCGCTCTGTGCCACGCTGCTGAAATCAAAGGATGCGCATCACGCCAAGCGCGGCGTGTTCGGGCTGTTCAACAAGGGTTTTGAAAAGACCACCAACGGCTATGGCGGCACGGTCGGCTACATGATCAAGCGCCCGCTCCGGATGCTGATCGTCTATGCGGCACTTGCGGGCGGCATGGTCTGGCTGTTCGACAACACGCCCTCGGGCTTTCTGCCAGCCGAGGATCAGGGCATCCTGATGACGATCGTTCAGGCACCGACCGGCGCCACCGCCGAGCGCACCCTTGATGTGGTGGATCAGGTGAAGACGCATTTTCTTGAAAATGAATCCGACAATGTCGAGGCCGTGTTCGGTGTCGTCGGCTTTTCCTTCGGCGGTCAGGGCCAGAACATGGGCCTTGCCTTCGTGAGGCTCAAGGACTGGGCCGAACGGCCCAGCCCCGCCCAGTCCGCGCAGGCCGTGGCGGGCCGTGCCTTCCCGGCCTTCATGGGCATTCAGGATGCGATGGTGTTTCCCATCGTGCCGCCCTCGGTGACCGAACTTGGCAACGTGTCGGGTTTCGACTTCTACCTGCAGGCGCCGGGCGGGCAGACCCATGAGCAATTGCTCGAAGCGCGCAACCAGCTGCTGGGCATGGCCTCGCAAAGCGAGCTGATCGCATCGGTCCGCCCCTCGGGGCTTGAAGATGCGGCGCAGTTCAACATGGATATCGACTGGCGCGCCGCCGGCGCGGTGGGCGTGTCCCCGACCAATGTCGGCAATGTGCTGTCCATCGCATGGGCCGGGCAATACGTGAACGATTTCAACGACAATGGCCGGATCAAACGGGTCTATGTGCAGGGTGCGCCCGACAGCCGCGCCACGCCCTCCGATCTGCAAAAATGGCGGGTGCGCAATTCCAGCGGCGAACTGGTGCCCTTTGCCAATTTCACCACCCAAAGCTGGACCTACGGCCCGCAGGGTCTGACCCGCTACAACGGCATCCCGTCGATGCAGATTCAGGGCTCGCCGGTGCCCGGCGTCACCACCGGCGAGGCGATGGCGGAAATGGAGCGGCTGGTCAGCCAGCTGCCCCCCGGCTACCAGATCGCCTGGACCGGCCTGTCGCTCGAAGAGCGCACCTCGGGCGGTCAGGCACCGCTGCTCTATGCGCTGTCGCTGGCGGCGATCTTCCTGTGCCTCGCGGCGCTGTACGAAAGCTGGACCATTCCGTTCTCGGTGATGCTGGCGATGCCGATCGGCGTGCTGGGCACCATGGGCGCGGCCTATTGGTTCGGCTTTGAAAACGGCGTGTTCTTTCAGGTCGGCCTGCTCACGGTCATCGGCCTGACCGGCAAGAACGCCATCCTGATCGTCGAATTCGCCCGCGAGCGGTTCGAGGCCGGTGAAGACCTCTATACCGCGACCAAGGAAGCCGCCAAGCAACGCTTCCGCCCGATCATCATGACCTCGCTGGCCTTTACGCTGGGCGTGGTGCCGCTGGCGATCTCGACCGGCGCGGGTGCGGGCGGGCGCACGGCGGTCGGCTCGGCGGTGCTGGGCGGCACCATCACCGGCACCGTGCTGGGGGTGATCTTTGTGCCGCTGTTCTTCGTGGTGGTCTACCGGATCTTTGCCCGCAAGCAGGTGCGCGAACACGCCAAAGCCGCGGCCACCCCCGCCGAGTGATCGTTTCGGCCGGTCAGACACAGACGCCGCCCCACCCCGGGGCGGCGTTTTTCGTTTTGCCGCGGGGCGTGGACAGATGCGATTTCAGGAACATGTTCCGCTCAAGGGCGTTGTTTCACACGCTCACCGCGGACAGAAGAGGATCGACATGACCCATAGCCCCATCGTGAAAAGCTTCTGGGACGAGACCACCGGCAGCTGGCAATATGTCTTTCACGATCCCGCCACGATGAAAGGCGCGATCGTCGATCCGGTGCTGGATTTCGACCCGCAGGCCGCCGCCATTCTGACCGGAAATGCGCAACGCATCCTGTCCTATATCGCGGACACCGGCATCGAGATCGTCTGGATTCTCGACACCCACCCGCATGCCGACCACCTGACGGCAGCGCATTGGCTGAAGGACAAGCTGGGCGCACCGCAGGCCATCGGCGAGATGGTGACCGGGGTGCAGAGGCTCTGGAAAGGCATCTACAATTTCGGCGAGGATTTTTCCACCGACGGCGCGGCATGGGACCGGCTCTGGGCCGACGGCGAGTGTTTCATGGTTGGCGAAATCCCCATCACCGTGATGTTTTCGCCCGGTCATACGCTGGCCTCCGTCAGCTATGTGGCTGGCGATGCGGCCTTTGTGCATGATACCTTCATGATGCCCGACAGCGGCACCTCGCGGGCCGATTTCCCCGGCGGATCGTCGGCGGAGCTTTACGCGACGCTGATGCGCATTTTGTCGCTGCCCGATGACACCCGGCTGTACGTCGGCCACGATTATGCGCCGGATGGCCGGGCTGCCGCCTGCTGCGCCACGGTGGCCGAGCACAAGGCGTCGAACATTCATCTTAAGGACGCGCCCTCTGAGGATGAATATTGCAAGATCCGCGACGAACGTGACGCCACCCTGCCCTTACCCAAGCTGATGCTTGCAGCGCTGCAGATCAACACCCGCGGCGGGCGGATGCCACCCGCCGAGGACAACGGGCGCAGCTATCTCAAGATTCCGCTGGGGTATTTCGAGCCTCGGTGAGAACAGCCTTGGCGGTTGCGCGAGTTGCGTGGGCAGGATGCCTCCGGCGGGAGTTTTTCTGGCAAGATGAAGCTAAGGGGCATCGCGCCGGTCACCTGTGATCGCCCGACGATTACCAGCGGGCCAGCGAGGTGAGCGGCATCGATCAGAGCGGCGTTGGCGTCGCGCATCGCCCAAGGCACAAAACGAGACAGGCAGATCCGGATCAGCAGCGACGTGTTGCGGATCCGTTCAGGATACATCGTCGCCGGTGCCTGCCCTTGTGCCGCGCAGGACCAGCGCCCGGTTGTTGTGTTGGTGCGCATGCGGCGCTGCATCAGCAGAGCGCCGAGGTCGGTCTGGCTGCTCATGTCCGGCGTATCGCCCCCGGATGGCGCGCACATAGCACGGACGGAAATCGCGCAATGGCAAAGCTGCATGGCGCCGCGCCCCTTTCCCCTTGCCCTTCGATGCGGTAAGGCCCTGCCGATACCGATCACAACTCCCGGCGGCACCGCGATGAAATTCACGCTTTCCTGGCTGAAAGAGCACCTCGACACCACGGCCTCGGTCGATGAGATCACCGAGGCCCTGACCGACCTTGGCCTTGAGGTCGAAGGGGTGGAAAACCCCGCCGAGACGCTGTCCGCCTTCAAGATCGGCAAGGTGATCGCCGCCGAGAAACACCCCGACGCCGACAAGCTGAACCTGTGCAAGGTGCTGACGGACACCGGAGAAACCCAGATCATCTGCGGTGCGCCCAACGCGCGGGCGGGGATCACCGTGGTTGTGGCCAGCCCCGGCACTTATGTGCCCGGCATCGACACCACCATCCAGATCGGCAAGATCCGCGGCATCGAGAGCCACGGCATGATGTGTTCCGAACGCGAGATGGAGCTGTCCGAAGAACACGACGGCATCATCGAATTGCCCTCGGGCGAGGTCGGCCAGAGCTTTGCCGACTGGCTGGCGCAGAATGACCCGGCCAAGGTCGACCCGGTGATCGAGATCGCCATCACCCCCAACCGCCCTGATGCGCTTGGAGTGCATGGCATCGCCCGCGATCTTGCGGCGCGTGGTCTTGGTACGCTGAAAGCCATCCCCGAGGTCACGGTGCCCGGTGCCTTCCCCTGCCCTGCCTCGGTGACCATCGAGGACAGCGCGCAGGAGGGCTGCCCGGTGTTCTACGGTCGCCTGATCAAGGGCGTGAAGAACGGCCCCTCGCCCGAGTGGCTGCAACAGCGGCTCAAGGCCATCGGACTGCGCCCGATCAGCTTCCTTGTCGATGTGACCAACTTCTTCACCTTTGATCGCAACCGCCCCTTGC
Source organism: Salipiger sp. 1_MG-2023 (assembly GCF_030547555.1). Taxonomy (NCBI): domain Bacteria; kingdom Pseudomonadati; phylum Pseudomonadota; class Alphaproteobacteria; order Rhodobacterales; family Roseobacteraceae; genus Salipiger; species Salipiger sp. 1_MG-2023. The sequence goes on from NZ_JAUOQN010000001.1 coordinate 103,559, forward strand.
ATGTGTTTGACGCCGGAAAGCTGAGTGGCGGTCTGCGCATCCACGCAGCCACGGGCGGCGAGACGCTCGCGGCACTGGACGAGCGCAGCTATACGCTGGCCAGCGGCATGATCGCGATTTCCGACGACAACGGCGTGCAAAGCCTTGGCGGCGTGATGGGCGGCGAGCCGACCGGCGTCTCTGACGAGACCACCGAGGTGTTCCTCGAGGCGGCGTATTTCGACACCATCCGCACCGCCTACACGGGCCGCGCGCTGAAGATCAATTCCGACGCCCGCTACCGGTTCGAGCGCGGCATCGACCCCGCGTCGGCAAGCGCCGGCATCGAGGCAGCCACGCAGATGATCCTCGATATTGCCGGGGGCGAGGCCTCGGACGTGGTCAAGGCTGGCGCCGAGCCCGACGTGGCCCGCGCCTACAAGCTCGATACCGATCGCGTTGTCTCGCTCGTCGGGATGGAGATCGCGGCCGAGACCCAGCGCGCCACGCTGACGGCGCTTGGCTTTACCCTGAACGGCGACATGGCCTCGGTGCCAAGCTGGCGCCCCGACGTCATGGGCGAAGCGGATCTGGTCGAGGAGGTCGCCCGCATCGCCTCGCTGACCAAACTGCAGGGCCAGCCGCTGCGCCGCCCGCTGCCGGGCGTGCCCGCACCGATCCTGTCGCCGATGCAAAAGCGTGAACAGATCGCGCGGCGCACCACGGCAGAGCTGGGCTACAACGAATGCGTCACCTACAGCTTTGTCGACAAGGCCTCGGCGGCGCTGTTCGGCGGCGACGATGACACCATGAAGCTGGCCAACCCGATCTCGGCCGACCTGTCGCATATGCGCCCGCAACTGCTGCCCGGCTTGCTGCAGGCCGCGGCCCGCAATCAGGCGCGCGGTTTCAACGATCTGGCATTGTTCGAATGCGGCGCGGCCTTCCATGGCGCCGAGCCGGGCGAACAGCATCTTCAGGTCTGTGGCCTGCTGGTCGGGCGCACCGGGCCAAAGGATGTGCACGGGGCCTCGCGCCCGGTCGACGTCTACGATGCCAAGGCCGATGCCGAGGCGGTTCTGGCCGCCATCGGTGCCCCCGCCAAGATGCAAATCCTGCGCGGGGCCGAAAGCTGGTGGCATCCGGGCCGTCATGGCAAGCTGTGCCTCGGGCCGAAAAAGGTGCTTGGCGTGTTTGGCGAGATCCACCCCAAGGTGCTCTCCGAGATGGGCGTAAAGGGCCCGGCGGTCGGCTTTGTGCTCTACCCGCAGGACATCCCCCTGCCGCGCGCCACGGGGGCTGCGCGCCCGGCGCTGGTGTCGAACGATCTGCAGGCGGTCGAGCGCGACTTTGCCTTTGTCGTCGGCGCTGACGTGGCCGCGCTGGATCTGGTCAACGCGGCGACGGGCGCCGACAAGGCGCTGATTTCCGAGGTTCGGGTGTTCGACGAATTCATCGGCGGCAGCCTTGGCGAGGGACAGAAGTCGCTGGCGATCACCGTGCGGCTTCAGCCCACCGGTGCGACGCTCACCGAAAAGGACATCGAGGCGGTCGCCGCCAAGATCGTCGCCAAGGTCGAAAAGGCCACCGGCGGTACGCTGCGCGGCTGATCCTTGTAAAGTCATGGAAAAAGGCCCGGCGCTGCCCTGCGCCGGGCCTTTTGTCGTCTCGGGCTGCGCCCGTCAATTTAGGATGTCGGGCTGCGCCTTTCAGGCGGACAGTTCGTCATAAGCGGCCAGAGCCTTTGACCCGTACATGACCCCCGGCCCGCCGCCCATTTCCACCGCGACAGCAAGCACCTCGGCCACCTCTTCGCGCGTTGCGCCCATGCGGATCAGCGCTTCGGTGTGAAACAGGATGCAGGGCTCGCAGCGGATGGCCACGGCGATGCCGAGCGCAACGAATTCCTTTTGCTTATGGCTCAGCGCCCCGTCGCCGCACAGGCTGGCAGCGATCGCGCCAAAGCCCTTGGCCGTCTCGCCAATCGCGGCGTTGAAGCTTTTGACCTGCGGTTTCAGATCACCAAGGCTGGCTTTGTAACTCATCTTCGGTCTCCATATGCAATTTACCGAAGATGTACGCCGGGGCGCGCCGCCGGGCCTTGATCAGGATCACACCGCGCCGTCAGTCGGGCACATAAAGCTGGGAATAGGCCAGCCGCACCAGCGCGCGCGTCTCTTCGGCGCGGCGTTCGATATGGCCGCGCAGGGCCGCTTCGGCGGCACCGGCATCGCGGCGCAGAACCGCTTCGGTGATGCGGCGATGCGCGCTCAGATCCTCGCCCGCGCCGCTGCGCAGCTGGCGCAGGTTGACCATGCGGACATAACGGATGCGCTCATTGACGTTGGTCAGCATCCGCAACAGCTCGCCATTGCCCGCAAGCCCGGCCAGCGCAAGGTGAAACGCCTCGTCCATGCGCACCAGCTCGGCGACATCGGTGCAGGCGGCATAGCTGGCTTCCGATGCATCCAGATGCGCGCCAAGCGCCGTCAGCGCCGCATCCTCGGCCTGAAGCCCAAGCCGCAGCGCCTCGACCTCCAGCGCGGTGCGCAGCTGGTACAGCTCGGCGACCTGCTGCGGATCTAGCGCGCGGCAAAAGAACCCCTGCCCGGGGCGCAGCGTCAGGAACCCCTCGGCCACCAAGCGGTTCAGCGCCTCGCGCAGCGGCGTGCGCGACACGTCCAGCGCGCGGGTCAGCGCCGATTCATTGATCCGCTCGCCGGGTTTAAAGGCAAACCGGATCGCCATGTCGCGCAGTTGCGCGTGAACCCGGCTGGCACTGCTTTTCTCGGTCATTGACGACTTCCCAACTGCATCAAGAGTTGCATACAGATTGTGATACACATCAGAAAGGGGTCAGAGATGGGCAAGCGCGTGAATGGGATGAACGGCGCCGAAGCGATGGTGCGCCAGCTTGAAGCGCAGGGCGTGACGCATATCTTCGGCCTTTGCGGCGACACTACGCTGCCGTTCTACGACGCCATGCTACAGCTCGATCACGGCATCACCCATGTGCTGACCCGCGATGAACGCTCGGCCTGCTACATGGCCGATGGCTATAGCCGCGTGACCGGGCGCGTCGGCGTGTGCGAAGGGCCATCGGGCGGCGGCGCGACCTATATTCTGCCGGGGCTGATCGAGGCGAATGAATCCTCTTACGCCGTGCTGTCGATCACCACCGACATTTCCGTGGCGAGCTACGGCAAATACCCCCTGACCCAGGTCGATCAGGAGGCGCTGATGCGCCCGTTGACCAAATGGAACACGGTGATCTCTCGCGCCGATCACATCCCGCGCATGGTCCGCGCCGCGTTTCGCGCCATGACCACCGGGCGGCCCGGCTCGGCCCATCTGGGCTTGCCCTATGACATCCAGTACGATGCCGTCCCGCCCGAGGATATATGGGCCGATCCCGCGCTTGCCAGCTACCCCGCGCAGCGCGCCGCCCCCTCACCCGGCGCGGCCGAGGCGGCGGTTGAGGCGATCCTCAGCGCCAAAGCCCCGCTGGTGGTCTGCGGCGGCGGCGTGGTCATCGCGGGCGCGATGGGTGAGCTCGCCCAGTTTGTCGAAGCTTTGGATCTGGCGGTTGCCACCTCGATCTCGGGGCAAGGCGCGCTGGCCGACACCCATCCGCTGTGTCTTGGGGTTGTGGGATCGAACGGCGGCACCGACGAGACATGGGAGATGATGGAAAGCGCCGATCTGGTGATCTTTATGGGCTGCCGCGCCGGGTCCACCACCACCGCGCGCTGGGAACAGCCCAAGCCCGGCCAGCGCATCGTGCATATCGACAGCGATCCCATGGTGATCGGGGCGAATTACCCGACAGAGGTCGGCGTGGTCGCCGACCTGCAACTGGCGCTGAGCGCGATGAACGCCGCGCTTCAGGGCCGCAGCCTGCCGCAGTTTGGCGGCGCCGCGCGGATCGCCGATATCAAGGCGCGCAAATTCGCCCGCTTCGATACGCTGGCGCAGCGCAGCGGCGATCAGATCCGCCCCGAAATGGTCATCGACGCGCTCAACCACCTGTTGCCCGAAACGGCGACGGTGGTGTCCGACCCCGGCACCTCCTGCCCGTACTGGAGCGCGTATGGAAAGCTGACCCTTCCGGGGCGGCGGTTCATCACCAACCGGGCGCATGGGGCGCTTGGCTATGCGCTGAGCGCGGCGCTGGGGGCGTGGTTCGGCAGGCCTGATAGCAAGGTTGTCGGCCTGATGGGCGATGGCAGCTTTGCCTTTGCCTGCGGCGAGCTGGAAACCGTGGCGCGCACCGGCGCACCGGTGAGCTATATCGTGCTGTCCAATGCGTCCTTCGGCTGGATCAAGGCCAGCCAGCGCGACGATTGCGACAAGCGCTATTACAACGTCGATTTCAACCGCACCGATCAGGCGATGGTCGCGGCGGGGTTCGGCATCAAGAGCTATTCGGTGAGCGACCCGGCGCAGCTGGATGCCACGCTGGCCGAGGCGCTGGCCTTTGACGGGCCGTCGCTGGTGGATGTGCGCTGCCAGCCACTGGAAGAGGCCGCCGCCCCTGTGCGGCGCTGGATGGGATAAGACATGAGCGATCACCAGATCACCAGCCTGCGAGTTCACCGCATTCTGATCCCCGGCAAGGCGGTGCATTCGCATGGCATCGGCGATGTTGCGGGCATTCATACCGTCATTCTGCAGCTGACCACCGACACCGGCCTGACCGGTTGGGGCGAGGCCGCGACATGGCCCGCCTTTACCGGCACCGCCGAGGCCGCCGTCCCCGCGCTGCATGTCTATCTGCGCCCGCATATCATCGGCGCCGACCCGGTGCAGGTCGAACCGTTGATGAAGACCGCCGAAACCGCCATCGTCGGCCACCCCGAGGCCAAGGCGGCGCTGGAAATGGCGCTGCTGGATCTTGTCGGCAAGATCTGTGGCCTGTCGGTGTCGGAACTGGTGGGGGGCCGGATGCGCGAAAGCATGGGGCTCAGCTTTTCCGTCGCCAACCCGGATTTCGGCAAGGATCTGGAAGACGTCGCCGAGATGTGGGCCGACGGGGTGCGCATCTTCAAGATCAAGACCGGGTTTCGCGGCCATGATTTCGACCTGATGCGGCTGGAAAAACTGCGCGAGACCTACGGATTCGAGGCCGACCTGCGCATCGATTACAATCAGGGTCTGACCGCGTTTGATGCGGTGCGCCATATCCGCGATCTTGAAGCGTTTCGCCCGACCTTTGTCGAGCAGCCCGTCAAGATGCACGAACGCGAGGCGCTGGCCCATATCACCCATGTCATCGACACGCCGATCATGGCCGACGAGTCGGTGTTCGGCCTGCGCGAGGCGCTGTATGGCGTGCAGATCCGCATGGCGGATATCTACTCGCTCAAGGTCTACAAGGCGGGGGGCATCCGCCGCGCGCTCGAGGTCGCAGCTGTTGCCCGCGCGGCGGGGATCGAGGTCTATGGCGGCTGCATGTTCGAAACCGGGCTGGCCCATGCGGCGGGCGCGCATCTGATGGCGGCACTGCCCGAATTGCGTCTGGACTGCGAATTCTACATGTCGCGCTATTACGCCGTCGAAGACATCCTGACAGAGCCGTTCCCCGTGCACGCCGGGCGCGTGCATGTGCCCACGGGGCCGGGCCTCGGGGTCAGTGTCGACCCGGCCATGCTCGACAAATACCGGCAGGAACCGCCGCTGGGATAGCTCTCAGCGCTTGCCGACAGCTTCGTCGAGAAGGCGCGCGATCACCAGCGCCGCGCCACCGATCATCAGCGAGCGGCCGATGGAATCGGTGACGTTGGTCGGCGCAAAGGTGCTCGCCCCGTCGCGCCCGACCTGCGCCGCCCTGCGCCAGCGACTGCCCTTTGGTGCATCTTTCGACAGCATCGAGGCAGGCACATTGCCGATGCGCGGCTTGGCGACCAGCAGCGCCGCGCCGATGGCCAGCAGCCCGCCAGCATAGGCCAGCGGCGCCAGCCGCTCGCGCCGCGACGGCGCACGATTTCCGGGAAAGCTGGGAAGCGCATTGCGGTTGGGCAGGTGAATCGACATGGGCAATCTCCTTTTGCCCGCTCAACCCCCGGCCCGCCCACCGGGTTCCCAAAAAGGAAAAAGCCCCCGGAGAGAGAACCGGGGGCATTCAGGTCTCTGGAGGATACGGCCGGGATGTCTCCTCCTCCCGGTCCGCGGTAATCAGGTCAGGAACTTGGCCCCATCATGAAGCAGGTCACCTGACGCGCCTGAAGACGGCGACAGGCAAGGTCGGCCATTTCGCGCGTCATGCCGACGAAGTTGGCATCATAGCCGCCCCCGCGCCCAACGACCTTGCGCAGCGAGCCGTCCAGCGTCGAGCTTTCCATCAACGAGGTCTTCAGCAGCACCTTCTCGGCCTCGTACTTGTTGCCGTAGCGCCCGACGTTGATGCCCCAGTGATGCCCGCCAGAGGTGGACAGCCGCGTGACCACCTCCTGCTCGGGCGTCGAGGCGGCATCGCTGACAACCGCCCCCGCGCCACCGCCGACGCTGGCAAGCTGCACACCCGTCAGATCCGCAGGGCGGCGGACCGGCTTGGCCGAAGCCTCGGGGGCGACATCGGTCGCGACGATCTGCGCCACCACCGGCTGGGCGGACTGAACCGCAGCCAGCACCGTTTCGATATCGCCTTCAAGCGAGGCGACCAGCGGCGCAACATCGGCGCCCTTGGCACCGGCGCGCGATTGCGGACGCAGCGAACGGGTCGGCGCAGCGGCCACCACGCGGATGGTCTTGCCGCGCGCGCCCTCGGGATCGGGGTTGGCGCTTTCGGCGATGAAGACGTTTCCAAGGTTCTTGTTCCCCATGTAGGGCGGCAAGGCCGGCTTGTTCAGCGCCACGCGCTTCTTGGCCTTGCTGAAACCGTAATCCAGAAGCTCGACCACCCGTGCATTGCGCGACGCGGTGGAGCGCCCGCCAAAGACCACGGTGATGATCCGCGTATCGCCGCGCTGCGCCGAGGCCACGAGGTTGAAGCCCGCCGCATTGGTGTAGCCGGTCTTGATGCCGTCGGCCCCCTTGTAAGCGGCAAGGAAACGCCGGTTGGTATTGGACACCTGACGGATGCCCGCGTCTTCCGAGATGCGCGAGAACAGGTTGTAATACTGCGGATAGTCATAGACCATGTGCCGCCCGAGGATCGCCATATCATGCGCCGTCGACAGGTGCCCGGCAAGGGTCAGGCCATGGGCGTTCTTGAAAGTGGTCTTGGACATGCCAAGCGCCCGCGCCGTCCGGGTCATCCGCGCCGCAAAGGCATCTTCCGAACCCGCGATATGTTCGCCGATCGCGGTCGCCGCGTCATTCGCCGACTTGATCGCCGCCGCCCGCACCAGATAGCGCAGCTTGATCTTCTGCCCCTGCCTCAGCCCCAGCTTCGAGGGCGGTTCCGCCGCGGCATTGCGCGACACCGTGACGTAATCGTCCATGGTGATTTCGCCGTGCTGCACCGCCTCGAAAGTGATGTACAGGGTCATCATCTTGGTCAGAGACGCCGGGTGTAACGGCGTGTCCGCGTTTTCGCTGTGAAGTGTTTCACCGGAGCGCGCATCCATCACATAGCCCGCATAGGGCGCTGCGAATGCAAGCGCTGGTGCCATCGCCAGGCACCAGATGAGCATGAACAAATGAAGGCCTGCTCGGCCCGGCGAATGCCTGTGCCGTCCCGTCACGGTATCTGCCTCTTTTCTGCCTCGGGTTCCCGGGTTGATCCCGGTGAACAGTCTGTTTTGATTGTCTGTGAGCGTAGCACGGAGACTGCTTTAAAGAAAGCCTGCAATCATTTGATCCGGGTCGGTTTTTACGTCAATTTCATCGCTATATATGGGGAGTTTCGGCGCCCCTTCCCCCAGAAAAGCGATTGTGGCGAGATTAAGGCATGCTGCTCAAATCACCTTTAGCCACCCTCGCGAATCCGTGAGACAAGCCCCGGCAAGCCGCCAAGATCGGGCAGATCGACAAAGCGCGCATGGTCCGGCGCCTCGGCCAGTTCCAGCCCCCACACCAGTTCATGCGGGACATGGACGCCCCATGCGCCGACCTCGATCGCCGGCAGCACGTCGGATTTCATCGAATTGCCGACCATCATCGCCCCCTCTGGCCCGCCGGGGGTATCCGCGAAGATGCGGGCATAGGTGTCCGGGGTCTTGTCCGACACGATCTGCACCGCGTCGAACCAGTTGCCCAACCCCGATTGCGCCAGCTTGCGCTCCTGATGCAGCAGATCGCCCTTGGTGATCAGCACGAGATGATGCGCGGGGGCAAGCGCCTCGATCGTCTCTTCGACATGGGGCAGCAGCTCGATCGGGTGGGCCAGCATGTCCTGCCCCGCCAGCATGATCTGGGAAATCACCGCGCCGGGAACCCGCCCTTCGGTCACCTCGATGGCGGTTTCGATCATCGACAGCACAAAGCCCTTCACCCCAAAGCCGTAATGCCCGATGTTGCGTCGCTCGGCCGCCAGAAGCCGCGCGTCAAGATCGGTGGTGTCGGCGTGATCCTTGAGCAGCTCGGCGAAATGCTCCTGCGTCAGCTTGAAGAAGCGCTCGTTGTGCCAAAGCGTGTCATCCGCGTCGAAACCAATTGTTTGCAAATTTGTGGCCATATGAAGACACTCCTTGTTGCGCTCTTTCCCTCAGGGGCGCATCGCTATATATAAGCGCTTCGACCCCAACACCGCAAAGCGCCAGATGGTCTGGCGCGCCTGATCGCGAGCCGAGTGACCGAGATGCCCCACACCATCACGGAGAGCCCCTTCCGCCTTGCCAACACGCCCTTCGATGACGATGGGGGCAACAGCGATTCCGATATCGTGGTGCAGACCAAGCCGAAGACAAAGCGCCCGCCGCTGTACAAGGTTCTGTTGCTGAACGACGATTACACCCCGATGGAATTCGTGGTGCATGTGCTCGAACGGTTCTTCGGCATGACCCATGCAGAGGCTTTCGAGATCATGCTGACCGTGCACAAGAAGGGCGTCGCCGTTGTCGGCGTTTTCAGCCACGAGATCGCCGAAACCAAAGTGGGCCAAGTGATGGATTTTGCGCGGCGGCACCAGCACCCGCTGCAATGCACCATGGAAAAGGAGTAGGCTGGCACCGTCCAGCCCTTGCATGACAGCCGACAGACTTAGCTTCGCCGCCGAGGCAGGGATGACCCTGCCCGAAGACGGCCGTATCCTGCTTCTGGGCGCGCCCGGAGAGCTTGACGCATCCGCGTTGCCGTTGACCCGCTGCACCGTGGTGCAGCGCTTTGCCCCCGATCACGCCGCATGGGCGCGGCGCGGCGTGGCGGTCGCGCTGGCCCCCGAGGGGGAATTTGCCGCCGCCGTGGTCTACCCCGCCCGCGCCCGCGAGCTGACCGAACAGCGCATTGCCGAAGCCTGCGCCGCCGTGCCCTCCGGGATGATTGTTGTCGACGGGCCAAAAACCGACGGGATCGAACCGCTGCTCAAGGCAATCAAAGCGCGCAGCCCGATCACCGGGCAGGTGTCGAAGGCGCATGGTAAATGCTTCTGGTTCAACGGCAGCGACGCCTTTGCCGACTGGGCGCATGGCCCGGCACAGAACCGCCACGGCATGTGGACCGCGCCCGGCGTGTTTTCCGCTGACGCGCCCGATCCGGGTTCAGAGCTGCTGCTGTCTGTCCTGCCTGCCAAGCTTGGAGCGCAGGTGGCGGATCTAGGTGCCGGCTGGGGCGGCCTTGCTGCCGGTATCCTGTCGCGCGACAGCGTCACCACGCTGCATCTTGTCGAAGCCGACCACAGCGCGCTGGATTGCGCCCGACGCAATGTCAGCGACCCGCGCGCCCAGTTCCACTGGGCCGATGCGCTGGACTGGAAAGCGCCCGCGCGGCTTGACGCCGTGGTGATGAACCCGCCCTTCCACATTGGCCGCAAACCCGACCCCGCGCTTGGCCGTGCCTTCATCACCGCCGCCCGTCGGATTCTGAAACCCTCGGGCAGCCTGTGGCTGGTGGCCAACCGCCACCTGCCCTACGAGCCTCAGCTCGAGGCAGATTTCAGGCATTCCGAAGAAATCGCGGGCGATGCGCGCTTCAAGATCCTTCATGGCTATCGCCCGAAGGCCTGAGCAGCGTTAACCTTTTCGCTGCACACCCTAGTCAGGACTGCCCCATGAGCTATTCGATCGAAGGCAAGACCGCCATCGTCACCGGTGCCGCAAACGGCATCGGCCTCGCCATCGCCCGGCATTTCGCCAACAAGGGCGCGAACGTGATGTTCGCCGACATGGATGAAAGCCGCCTCGCCAAGGAATGCGGCCAAGAGACCGAGAACATGGTCTATTTTGCCGGCGACCTGCGCGAAAAGCTGACGTTGGCAAACCTGCTCTCTGCCACGCTCGACGCCTTCGACCGCGTCGATATTCTGGTGAACGGCGCGCGCCAGATGCTGCCCAACGACCCGCTCGACCTCGATGATACCTCGGTCGAGACCCTGCTGGGCCAGAATCTGACCCCGGCGCTGCGGCTCAGCCAGATCGTTGCAAAGCGCATGATCAAGCAGGGCGAAGGCAGCGACGACCGCGAGGTCGGGACGATCGTCAACCTGTCCTCGATCGCGGCCTGCCGGACGCAAAAGCAGCTGATGGCCTATTCGATCAGCTGCGCCGCGCTTGACCAGATGACCCGCTCGCTGGCGGTGGAACTGGCACCGCATCGCGTCCGGGTCAACGGGCTGGGCGTCGGCTCGGTGATGTCGGCCAGCCTCAAGGACCGGCTGAAGGCGCACCCCGACTATCGCCGCGAGATCGAGGCTCACACGCCGCTGGGCCGCATCGCCGCGCCCGGCGCGCTGGCCGAAGCGGTGCAGTTTCTGGCCTCCGAAGGCTCTGGCTTCATGACCGGGCAGATCCTGACCGTGGATGGCGGGCGCACCCTGCTCGATCCGGTGTCGGCCCCCGCGCATTGATTGCCTCGCGCCCGGTGCGGCGTTATCACCGGCCGAAAAGGGAGCCGCGCCATGACCGACGATTTCACCGAGCGAAAGGCCCGTGCCTCGGGCTGGTTCCGCAGGCTGCGTGACGACATCGTCACCGCCTTCGAAGGGCTCGAAGACAGCCACGCCGATGGCCCCTTCGCAGATCTGCCGCCCGGCCGCTTTGACGTGACCCCGACGGTGCGCAGCGCCGATGACGGCTCCGACGCGGGCGGCGGGCTGATGAGCGTGATGCGCGGCGGGCGGGTGTTCGAAAAGGTCGGTGTCAACGTGTCCACGGTCTATGGCTCGCTCGGCAGCGCCGCGCAGAAATCCATGGCAGCCCGCGGCGTGCCCGGAATCGAAAGCGATCCGCGGTTCTGGGCCAGCGGCATTTCCCTTGTCGCCCATATGCGTAACCCGCATGTGCCCGCGGTTCACATGAACACGCGCATGTTCTGGACCCCGAACGCATGGTGGTTCGGCGGCGGCTCTGATCTGAATCCCTGCCTTGAGTATGACGCCGACACGGCGCATTTTCACGCGACGCAAAAGGCCCATCTCGATCCGCATGGCGCCGATTTGTATCCGGCGCTGAAGGCTTGGGCCGATGAGTATTTCTACATCCCGCACCGCAAGCGGGCGCGCGGGGTTGGCGGGGTGTTCATGGACGACCGCAACACCGGCGACTGGGAGACCGATTTTGCCCTCACCCAGGACATCGGGCGCGCGTTTCTGCCCGCCTATGTTCCCCTCGTTGAAACCCGCCGCACGCAGGCGTTTACCGAGGCGGACAAGGACGCGCAGCTGGTCCATCGCGGGCTCTATGCCGAATACAACCTCGTCTACGACCGGGGCACCAAATTCGGGCTGGCCACCGGGCACGACCCTGACGCGGTTCTGATGAGCCTGCCGCCGCTGGCGAAATGGGCCTGAGTTAGTACAGCCCCGCCTCATGTACCCGCATCGCCGCCAGCGTGTGGCGCTGCGCGGCTGGCGGCTGGCCTCTCGTCCCGGCATCGTCAAATCGCTTCAAGCTCGCACCGGCACCCCCTCGCGCCTGCCCCGAGGCTGTGTTTAGATCGCGCAAACGACAGGAGACACATCATGGCGGAGCTGGAAAAACGGATTGCCCAAGGGCGCGGCGACGCCCCCGCGGATATCGTCTTGCGCGGCGGCAAGCTGCTTGACCTTGTCACCGGAGAGTTGCTGGACGGCGATGTTGCGATTTGCGGCGATACCATCGTCGGCACGCTCGACCATTACGACGCCGCGCAGGTGATCGACGTCAGCGGCCTGACCCTCGTGCCCGGCTTCATCGACACGCATCTGCACATCGAAAGCAGTCTGGTCACCCCGTTTGAATTCGATCGCTGTGTGACGCCGCGCGGCATCACCACCGCCATTTGCGACCCGCACGAGATCGCCAACGTGATCGGCGCCGCCGGCATCCGCTATTTCCAGCAGGCCAGCCGTCACACGCTGATGGATATCCGCGTGCAGCTGTCCTCCTGCGTGCCCTCGACACACATGGAAACCGCCGGGGCCGAGCTTCTGGCGGCGGATCTGAAGCCACTGATGGGCCACCCCTCGGGCATCGGGCTGGCGGAATTCATGAATTACCCCGGCGTGATCTTTCGCGACGCGCAGGCGATGGAAAAGCTGGCGCTGTTCGAGGGCGGCCATATCGACGGCCATTGCCCTCTGCTGTCGGGGCGCGATCTCAATGCCTATATCGCCGCCGGAATCCGCACCGAACACGAGGCGACCAGCGCCGAAGAGGCGCTTGAAAAGCTGCGCAAGGGGATGCGGGTGCTGATCCGCGAAGGCTCGGTTTCCAAGGACATGCACGCGCTGCAACCGCTGCTGACCGAGCGGACCTCGCCCTATATGTGCCTGTGCACCGATGACCGCAATCCGCTGGACATCGGCGAACACGGGCATCTCGATTACATGATCCGCACGATGATCGCGCTGGGAACGCCGCCGCTGGCCGCCTATCGCGCCGCGACCCTGTCGGCGGCCGAAGCCTTTGGCCTGAAGGATCGCGGCATCCTCGCCCCCGGCAAGCGCGCCGATATCGTGGCGGTGGACAGTCTTGAAACCTGCCATGCGCAGCTTGTGCTGGCGGCGGGGCGCGTGGTGGACGAGGCAGCCTTTGCGGGCCGGGAAACCGTGGCCCCGGTTGGGCGCCAGTCGGTCAAGGCCCCGCCGCTGCGCGCCGAACAGTTCCGCGCCGGCGGCAACCGCGAAGAGACCGATGTGATCGGCATCCGCGAAGGCCAGATCCTCACCGATCACCTGCATGAGACGATTGCCATCGTCGATGGCGACAAGCGCCCCGATCCGGCGCGCGATCTGGTCCGCATCGCGGTCGCAGAGCGCCATGGCAAGAACGGCAATGTCGCGACCGGTTTCGTCAAGGGCTTCGGCCTGAAGGCGGGGGCCATCGCCTCGACCGTCTGTCACGATCACCACAACATCGCCTGCGTCGGCATCGACTATGCCGACATGGCGGTGGCCGCCAACCGGCTGTCACAGATCGAAGGCGGGTTCGTCGTGGTCAAGGATGGCGCGGTGCTGGCGGAACTGGCGCTGCCGGTCGCCGGGCTGATGAGCCTTGAGCCGTTCGAGGCGGTGCGCGACCGGCTGGTCGACCTGCGTGCCGCCGCCCGCAGCCTTGGCGTGACGCTCGAAGAACCGTTCCTTCAGCTCGCGTTCCTTGCCCTGCCGGTGATCCCGTCGCTGAAGATCACCGATCGCGGCATGGTCGATGTGCTGAAATTCGAGATCATTCCCGGCTGATCAGTCGCAACGCCGGTATCGGTTCGAAACCGGCTCCGCATCGGGGTCGGTCTCGATGCGGGTCAGGGTCTGGCCATCGCCTGACAGGCTCAGGGTCATCGCGCGCTCACCCTCGTCGGAGACCGCATAGCTGGCAGAGATCCGCTGCGGCGTGGCTGTGTCGCTGGTCGCCAGCCTTGCGTGGGACTCGGGAAAGCCCAGCATTTCGGACGACACCAGCATTGCCCCGCTGCCATCCCCCTGCGTCACATCACAATCGGCGCGGGTGATGCCCCAGCGGCCGCGCATCTCGGCGGGAATGACGTTGGCCGCAGGCTCGCCCACCTTTTGCGCGCCGTGGCAAAAGGTCAGCTGGGCAAGCGACAAAAGCGCCGCTGGAAGAACGAAATCGCGTATCATGCGGGGACAACCGCGAAGCGCCGCGCATGTTCCCCGCCCTCAGAGCCGGTTCAGCAGCTCCTGCGTCGGCCAGCCGTCAGCGGCCAGACCCAGCCGCGATTGCATGTCGCGCACCGCTGCGCGGGTTCCCGCGCCGAGGATGCCGTCAATCTCCCCGACATCGTAGCCGCGCGCCTGCAAGGCCCGTTGCAGCGCCTGCATCTGCTCGCCAGACAGGCCGGGCGCAGGGGTTCCAGCCTCATACACCGGGGCGCCTTCGAGCCGCGTGGCGAAATAGGCGGCGGTCATAACATAGGTAAAGCTTTGGTTCCATTCGAAATAGACGCGGAAATTCGGGTAGGCGATAAAGCTTGGCCCGCCCTTGCCCTGCGGCAGCAGGATCGACGCCTCGAGCCGCCCGTCATCCAGCGCCCCATCGCGAGCCCGCACCCCGAGCCGCTCCCACTCCGCCACGGTGCGCGTGGTTTCCAGCCCACTCAGCCCCCAATCCATGCCCTCTGGCAGCTCCACCTCTTCGAGCCATGGCTCGCCATGACGCCAGCCCAGCCCCGCCAGCATCTTTGCCCCCGACATCAACGCATCAGGCGCCGAGGCCTTGAGCCGCACCTGCCCGTCGCCATCGCCATCGACGCCATTTTCCAGAATGTCGCGCGGCAGCATCTGAACCTGCCCGATTTCTCCGGCCCAGGCCCCGGTGGTGGTGGCCGGGTCGAAAGCGCCCTGCTCGTACAGCTCGAGCGCGGCAAAGATCTGCGGGCGGAAAATCTCGGGGCGGCGGCAATCATGGGCCAGCGTGACCAGCGCGTTCAACGTGTTGAAATCGCCCTGAAAGGCACCGAAATCGGTCTCGAACGCCCAGAATGCCAGAAGCACGCCGCGCGCGATGCCATAGTTGCGCTCGATCTGGGAAAAGACGCCGTCATATTGCTGGGCCAGCCTGCGGCCCCGGTCAAGCCGGTCCTGGCTGATCAACTTGCGCGAAAATTCGATGAAGGGCGTCTGAAAGATGCCCTGCCCGCGGTCGCGTTGCAGCACCGCGGGGTCTTGGCGCACATCTGACAGGAACCGCTGAATCGTGGCGGGGTCATGGCCGCGCGCCACGCCATCCTGCGCCAACTGGCCGACAAAGGCCGAAAAATCCCCGCCGCACGGGGCCTGCTGCGCCGGCGCCATGGTCGCGCTCAGCAGCGACAGTCCAATTGAGAAGTGCACAGCCCGCATGTCGCCCTCGTCCAAAACCTGCGGCCACACTAGCAAGCATCCCCCGAAGCGCAACAAGCGGGAGACCGCCTATGTTCTTGGTTTGGTCCTGCGGCCTCGACGGGCGTTAAAGATTTGTTTAGATCTAAGGTCGAAAACTGTTCCAATGCAGTTCGACGGGTGGCGGAGGCGGTGACAGTGCGTATACTGATCGTGGAAAGCAGCAAGGAACTGTCAACACTATGGCGGCTGCACCTGGAACGGCTTGGCGGCGAAGTGCACATCGCCCATTCGCAGGATAGCGCGACCGAGCTTCTGCTGGAACTCAACCCACAGGTGATCGTGCTCGACCTCGTTCTGGAAGAGGGCAGCGCCTTGGCGGTTGCGGATTTCGCCAGCTACCGGCGCCCCGAGGCGCGGGTGATCTTTGTCACCAACACCTCGTTCTTTTCCGATGGCTCGATCTTCCGGCATTGCGCCAATGCCTGCGCCTTCCTGCCAATCGCCACAGCGCCGTCGGACCTTGCAGCCATGGTCGAGCATTACGGCAGGGTGCCGGCCTGACCTAGAGCGCTTCGCGCCCATGCGGTGCCGCAAGATCAAGCTTCGGGCCGACCGGCACGATGCGGTTCGGGTTGATCATGTCATGGCTGTAGTAATAGTGGCGGCAGATGTGGTCGTACGCCACGGTCTTTGCCACGCCGGGCCATTGATACAGCTCGCGGGTATAGGCCCACAGGTTGGGATAATCGACGATCCGCGCCTTGTTGCACTTGAAATGGCACTCGTAGATCTTGTCGAACCGGATCAGCGTGGTGAACAATCGCCAGTCCGCCTCGGTGATGCGCCCACCGGCAAGGTAGCGTTGCCGCGACAGGATGTCTTCGAGCCAGTCGAGCGAGTCGAACAGCGGGCCGACCGCCGCGTCATAGGCCTTTTGCGTGGTGGCGAACCCGGCCTTGTAGACACCGTTGTTCACCGTGTCGTAGACACGGGCGTTGATGGTTTCGATATCGCCGCGCAGGTCTTCGGGCCAGTAATCGTCGGTGTTTCCGGTCAGCCCGTCAAAGGCCGAATTGAACATGCGGATGATCTCGGCGCTTTCGTTCGACACGATGGTCCCGCTGGCGCGATCCCACAGCACCGGCACCGTCACGCGGCCCGACATTCTGGGATTCACCTTGAGATAGACGTCGCGCAGATGTGTCAGCCCGTGCAGGCGATCCCCGGTCGCGCCGGGAAAATCGCTGTCAAAGCTCCAGCCGTTCGACAGCATCTCGGGGTGCACGACGCTGACGTCGATCAGGTCTTCGAGCCCCTTCAGCGCGCGGAAGATCAGCGTGCGATGCGCCCATGGGCAAGCATAGCTGACATAAAGGTGATAGCGCCCAGCCTCGGCGGGATAGCCCTTGGCGCCGTCCGGGCCAGCGCTGCCATCCGGCGTGATCCAGTTGCGGAACTCCGTGGTCCAGCGCTCGAAGCTGCCGTCCTTGCTGGTGTAATCCCAGCGGTCCTGCCACTGGCCGTCCTTGAGGTAACCCATATCTTGCTCCATGTCTTTGCACAAAAGCTAGGCAATTTGCGCCATGGGGCAATTCCGGCGAGGCGCGCAGCATCCCCGCGCAGGCGCACAGCGCCGCCTAGCCGGCCGGAGCTTTCAGCTTTGAGACAAGATCGACCAGTTCGACCAGCGAGCGGATTTCAAGTTTTTCCAGAATGCGGGCGCGATGATGGTCGACGGTGCGCGGGCTGATGCCCAGCGCGTTGCCGATTTCCTTGCTCGACACTTCGGCCGGGTTGGCGACCATACGCTCGACGATCTCTTCCTCGCGCGCGGTAAGTCGCCCGAACCGCGTGGCAAGATCGCGCCGGCGGACAAGCGCCGCCTGCTTGTCCGCAGCGATCTGCTGCGCCGCCTTGATCCGCTCGACCAAGGTCGACTGCCGGAACGGTTTTTCTAGGAAATCCACCGCGCCCGCGCGCATCGCCTGCACGGATTCCGGCACGCCGCCGTGGCCGGTGATGAAGATCACCGCAAGCGGGCTGCCATTGGCGTTCAGCCGCGCCTGAAGCTCGAGCCCGTTCATCCCCGGCATGCCGTAATCGAGCACGAGGCAGGCAGCCGTTTCGCCATCGTAAGCGTCGAGAAACGCCTGTGCCGAGGCGTAGGCACTGACCTCGAAACCACGCTGGCCAAGCGCCCGGGTCAGTGACGTGCGAATGTCTTGGTCATCATCCACGATGAAGACCGCTGGCGTCCCGTCTGTCATAAGATCAAATATCGCGTTGTGTCCCCACGGCTTGAGCCTACACAGCAAGCAGGGGCCATGTCACTCAAAAAACTGTGTTTTTGTCAGGCCGCCTGAGTGGCCTCCATCCCACCGACCTGCAATGTAAAACAGAACATCGCGCCATGGGGCTCTCGCGGCTGGTGCCACAGCCGCCCGCCGTTGGCGAGGCAGATCGACCGGCAGATCGACAGGCCAAGCCCCATTCCCGCCGCCTTGGTCGTCTCGAATTCAGAAAACAGGGTAATGCCCTCGGCCACACCCGGCCCGGTGTCGGACACACAGACGTGGACCTCGTCGCCGTCAACCTTCGCCTCGACGATCACCCGCCGGTCAAGGTCGTCGCCTTCGGCCACCGCCTCGATCGCGTTGCGCATCAGGTTCACCAGAACCTGCGCAATCTGAAGACGGTTGGCATGCACCGCCGGCAGCGCCCCGAGATCGGCGATCACCGACACGCCCGCCGCCCGCGATTCAGCGCTGAGCAGCCGCTGGGTCTGGCTCACCAGTTCGGACAGGTCGAAATCGCTGCGACAGCCTTCGTCGCGGCGAATGAAGGCACGCAGCGCCCGGATGATCTCGCCGGCGCGCAGGGCCTGTTCCGCGATCTCGTCCAGCGTCTCGTGCAGCCCGTGCCCGGCCCCGCCCATCTGCTGCGCCGCAAACAGCGCGCTGTCGGCGTTCTGCGCAATGGCGGTCAGCGGCTGGTTCAGCTCATGCGCCAGCCCCGCCGCCACCTGCCCCATGGTGTTGTCCCGCGCGAGGTTCGACAGATCCTTGGACAGCTCGGCAAGTTGCTCTTCGGTCTGCTTGGCCGAGGTGATGTCATCCATCGTTAGAACGATGTGCAGGGGTTTGCCTTCCTGATTGAAGATCAGAATGGCGTTGACCAGCGCCCAGAAAGCCTCGCCGTCGCGGCGCAGGCACCGCATCTCGTGATTGACCTCACGCGGAGCGCCGCGCTGGTCATTGTCGAACAGCAGCACCGGCGGATCCTTGGGGTGGCCCAGAAGCGTGAAGGGCATCTGCGACAGTTCCGTGGCGGAATAGCCGGTGATCTCGGAGAACTTTTCGTTGACCCGCAAGAAGCGCCCGGTCTGCGCGTCGATCTGCGCCATCCCCCGCGACGATAGCGCGAAGGTGCTGCCGTATTCCATTTCGGTCTCGCGGCGGGCGGCGATCTGCTGCATCAGCGTCTCGTTGGCTTTCTCGAGCTCTTCGTAGGTTGCTGGCAGCGGCTCGGACGGGTCAAGCTCGCCCTGCGCCACCAGCGCCGAGCGCACCGCAAAGGCGCGCACTGGCTTGTGGATGTAATTCGCCAGCGCCAGCCCGGCGATGGCGGTTAGCACCGCCACCGCCCCCGCGATCCAGATGTTCGTCAGGCGGTTCTGCTTGATGGCGGCGGTGAAATCGCTTTCCGGCGCGTAGGCGGCGATGGTCCAGGGCAGCTTGTCGCTCATTGGCGGCATCACCACCGAGACATAGGTCTCGCCGTTATAATTGAACTGCGACAGCGTCTCTTGCTCGACCGGGACCTGCCCGTCAGCCTCCAGCTGGGCAAAGGCGGCCCGCGCGATGGGATCGTCGATATGGGCGATGTCGACAAAATGCAACGTGCCGTCAGCGTTCTGCGCCTTGAGCAGCGATTGATTGGGGTGCGCGATGACGTCGCCATTGGCGTGGATGATCAGGGCCCGCCCCGTGCTGCCGATGCGCAGGTTGGCGAGAAAATCGGAAATATCGCTGATCTCGATATCGACGCCGACGATGCCGCGCACCCCCTCCAGCCCGGTTTCCTGCCGGTCGATCACCGGCGAGGCCAGCGTGATCCCCGGTTGCTGTGACGAGAAAAAGATATAGGGATCGGTCCAGATCGTGGTCATCTGGTCCTTGGCGCGAATGTACCATGGGCGCCGGCGCGGCTCGTAGACATCATCGGGGTCCATCCACCGTGCGATCACATTGAATTTGTCGTCGCGCCAGATCAGCTCGGTGGTGCGCACGCCGCCTTGGTGGCGGATGATCTTGGTACGGAACGGCCCCGACCCTTTCGAGCGCATGACATAGACGAAATCGCCCTCTTCGCTGCCGTAATAGACCCCGGCGAATTGCGGGGCGAGTTGCAGCTGCTGAAAGAACAGCTGTTCCATCAACTCGGGCACATCCGAGGCGATGACCCGGTCGCGCGCCAGCCGCGCCGACAGTTCTGCCGCGCTCTGCGCCGGGCCCAGAAAGCCGCGCGAATGGGCGATGGTGTTGGTGCCGACATCGCTCAGCAACTCGCGCGCGTGATCCAGCAGCGCCCGTTCCGAGGTGACGTAGGATGAGAACACCACCGCCAGCACCGCGATGAATTGCAAGCCCGCAAGTCCGATGACCAACAAGGCCCCGAGTGATGTGCGCATGACCGCCCCCGTCTGTCCGAGGGCGGTTATAGCTGCATCCTTCACGGGAAATCAGCCCCGAAGTTCATCTTTGCGCTGTTTCCCAGTTCGGGTTGATCCACGGTGCACGGTTGTCGGGCGCCAGCGGCGCGCGACCAAGGATATGATCCGCCGCCTTTTCCCCCGTCATGATCGACGGCGCGTTGAGATTGCCATTGGTGATGCGTGGAAAGATCGAACTGTCCGCAAGGCGCAGCCCGTCTACCCCGATCACCCGGCATTCGGGATCGACCACCGCCGTCGGATCATCCTTGCGGCCCATGCGGGCGGTGCCGCAGGGGTGATAGGCCGATTCCACGTGGTCCTTGATGAAGGCGTTAAGCTCGTCATCGGATTGCGCATCGATGCCCGGCTGGATCTCCTTGCGGTAATAGGGCGCGAACGCCTGCTGCCCGAAGATCTCGCGCGTGAGGCGGATGCAGCGCCGGAAATCCGCCCAGTCCTGTTCGTGGCTCATGTAGTTGAACTGGATCTTCGGGGCGTCGACCGGATCGCTGCTGCGCAACGTGACCTCGCCGCGCGATGGGCTGCGCATCGGCCCGGTATGGGCCTGAAAGCCATGGCCTTCGGCTGATGCCTGACCGTCATAGCGCACCGCGATGGGCAGGAAATGGTACTGGATGTCGGGGTAATCGACCCCCGCCCGGCTGCGGATGAACGCGGCGCTTTCGAACTGGTTCGACGCGCCGGGGCCAGAGCGATTGAGCAGCCAGCGCGCCCCGACATAGGCTTTGCCCGGCAGGTTCCAGTATTTGTACAGGCTCACCGGCTGGCTCGCCGCCGCCTGAATATACAGCTCCAGATGGTCCTGAAGGTTCTTGCCCACCCCCGCGCGGTCGGCCACCACGTCGATGCCATGCTGCGCAAGTTCGGCCCCCGGCCCGATGCCCGAGAGCAGCAGCAGCTTGGGCGAATTGAGCGACGAGGCGGCAAGGATCACCTCGGCCTGCGCCCGGATCACCTCGATCTTGCCGCCGCGTTCGACCTCGACGCCGACAGCGCGACCATCCTCGATGATGACGCGGCGGGCAAAGGCACGGATCAGATCACAGTTTTCGCGTTTCAGCGCCGGGCGCAGATAGGCCTTGGCCGCCGAAAACCGCTCGCCCTTCCAGACGGTCATGTCGAAGGGGCCAAAGCCCTCTTGCTGCTGGCCATTGTAATCGCCGGTGACGGGATAGCCCGCTTGACGGCCCGCTTCGACAAAGGCTTGCGTCAGCGGGTTGAGACGCGGGCCGCGCGTGACATGCAGCGGGCCATCGGTGCCGCGCCATGCCGCGTCGCCGCCATGGCCGCCGTCATGCCAGTTTTCCATGCGCTGGTAATAGGGCAGCACATCGGCATAGCCCCAGCCATCGGCGCCCTGATCGCGCCAATGGTCGAAATCGCGCGCATGGCCGCGCACATAGATCATGCCGTTGATCGAGGACGAGCCGCCAATCACCTTGCCGCGCGGCGTCACAAGTCGGCGCCCGCCCAGATGCGGTTCTGGCTCGGTCTGGTAGCCCCAGTCGTAGCGCTTCATGTTCATCGGGTAGCTGAGCGCCCCCGGCATTTGAATGAACGGCCCTGCGTCAGAGCCGCCATGTTCGATGACCAGAACCTTCTTGCCTGCCTCGGCAAGGCGGTAGGCCATGGCGCAGCCCGCAGAGCCAGCGCCGACGATGACATACTCAGCTTGCATCAGAACGCTGCCTCGACATCGCCCATACGGACATAGACGGATTTGAGCTGGCTCCAGTGATCCAGCGCGGCCTTGGAGTTTTCGCGCCCGACGCCCGACGCCTTGACGCCGCCGAACGGGGCCTCGACCGGCGCATCGTTGTAGGAGTTGATGAAACAGCTGCCAGCGCGCAGCTGGCCGATCACGCGGTGGGCGCGCGACAGATCGCGCGTGAACACCCCGGCGGACAGGCCGAATTCGGTGGCATTGGCGCGGGCGATGGCCTCGGCCTCGGTGTCGAAATCCAGCACCGCCATGACCGGGCCAAAGATCTCCTCGCGCGCGATGGTCATGTCATCGGTGACATCGGCAAACACCGTCGGTTCAAGGAAGAACCCGTCACGCTCGACGCGCCCGCCGCCGCTGATCAGCCGCGCGCCCTCGGCGCGGCCCTTGGCGATGTAGCCCTGCACGATCTGCATCTGCCGTTCGCTGACCATCGGGCCAAAGCTGGTCGCCTCGTCCAGCGGATCGCCGATCACGGCGTTTTGCAGGCGCTCGGAAAGCCGCGCAAGGAACGCCTCCTTGATGCCCTTTTGCACGAAGACCCGCGTGCCGTTGGAACAGACCTGCCCCGAGGAATAGAAATTGCCGTTGATCGCCCCGCTCACGGCGTTGTCCAGATCGGCATCGTCAAAGATCACCAGTGGCGACTTGCCGCCCAGTTCCATGGTGACATGCTTCATCTGCTCCGCCGCCGCAGCGTAAACCTTGCGCCCGGTCGGCACCGATCCGGTCAGCGACACCTTGGCGACCCGCGGGTCGGTGACCAGCGCAGAGCCAACCTCGCCCATGCCCTGCACCACGTTGAACAGCCCCGCGGGTGCGCCCGCCTCGGTCAGGATCTCGGCGATCTTAAGCGCACAAAGCGGGGTGGTTTCCGAGGGTTTGAACACCATGGCATTGCCGCAGGCCAGCGCGGGGGCGCCCTTCCAGCAGGCGATCTGCGTCGGGTAGTTCCACGCGCCGATGCCGACGCAGACGCCCAGCGCCTCGCGGATGGTATAGACCCAGTCCTCGCCCAGCGGGATGTGTTCGCCGGTCAACCCCGCCGCGATGCCGCCGAAATATTCCAAGGCGTCGGCGCCGCTGGTGGCATCGGCCACCAGCGTTTCCTGCAACGGCTTTCCGGTGTCACGGGTTTCCAGCACCGACAGGTCATGATTGCGCTCGCGCATGATCTGCGCGGCGCGGGTCAGCACGCGGCCACGTTCGCGCGGGCTGACCTTGGCCCAGAGCTTCTGCGCCGCCTCGGCGGCGGCAAGCGCGGCGTCGATCACCGCCGGGGTGGCGGCGTAGACGGTGGCGATCACCTCGCCGGTGGCGGGGTAGATCACCGGAATCGGGGTGCCGGACGTGTCTTCAAGATAGGCACCGTTGACATAATGGCTGGCGGTCGGTTGCGGGTCGTACATCATATTTCCAATCATTCGCCGCGCGGAAAGCGCGCGTTATCCTCGACCACGTTCAGATCCATGTGGTTGCGCATGAAACGCTCCGAGGCTTTCTGCAGGGGCTGGTAATCCCACGGGTAATAGTCGCCGTTGCGCAGGGCCTCGTAGACCACCCAGCGCTTGGCCTGACTCTTGCGGACGTCTTCGTCAAAGCGGCCCAGATCCCAGCGGGCATCGGCGGCGGCGCGCAGCCGCTCCAGCGGCTCGGCATGGGCGGACTGGCCGACAAGGTTCACCAGCTCGTGCGGATCGGCGTCGAGATCGAACAGCTGTTCGGGGTCGAGCGCACAGCGGGTGTATTTGTACTTGCCGTCCCGCAGCGCGACGAGCGGCGCATACGATGCCTCGGCGGCGTATTCCATCGCCACCATGCCGCGCGCAGCGCCCTGCGCCACCGGCACAAGGCTTTCGCCAGCGGTCCAGGGCATGACCTCAGCCATGTCGATGCCAGCCAGATCGCACAGCGTCGGACAGACGTCGATATTGGAGACGGGCGTGGGGTTCAGCCCCGGTTCCAGCCCGGGCGCGCAGATCATCATCGGCACCCGCGCTGAGCCTTCGAAGAAGTTCATCTTGAACCACAATCCGCGCTCGCCCAGCATGTCGCCATGATCCGACACGAACAGGATCGCCGCCTCTTGCCGGGTGCTTTCAAGGATATCCAGCATCTCGCCAACCTTCTCATCAAGGTACGAGATGTTGGCGAAATAAGCCCGGCGCGAGCGCTTGATGTTGTCTTCGGTGATATTGAAGGCGCGCCAGTCGTTGGCATCAAAGATGCGCTGCGAATGCGGGTCGTGATCGTCATAGGCCATCGCCGGGACCTCGGGCAGCAGATGCGCGCAATCCTCGTACATGTCCCAGAACTTGCGCCGCGCCACATAGGGGTCATGCGGATGGGTGAAGCTGACGGTCAGGCACCATGGGCGATCGTCCTTGCCGCGCGCCAGATCGTACAGCTTTGCCTTGGCGCAATTGCCGACCTCGTCGTCATATTCCATCTGGTTGGAAATCTCCGCGACCCCGGCCCCGGTGACCGAGCCCATGTTGTGATACCACCAGTCGATGCGCTCTCCCGGCTTGCGGTAATCCGGGGTCCAGCCGAAATCTGCGGGATAGATATCGGTGGTCAGCCGGTCTTCGAAGCCGTGCATCTGGTCCGGGCCAACGAAATGCATCTTGCCCGACAGGCAGGTGTAATAGCCCGCGCGGCGCAGGTGATGGGCATAGGTCGGCAGGTCCGACGGGAATTCGGCGGCGTTGTCATAGACCCCCGTCACCGACGGCAGCTGCCCCGACATGAACGACGCCCGGCCCGGCGCGCAGAGCGGACTTGCGGTATAACAATTGGGGAATCGCACGGACCGCGCGGCGAGTCGCTTCAGATTCGGCACGTGCAGCCAGTCGGCCGGCCCATCGGGAAACAACGTCCCGTTGAGTTGATCGACCATGATGATGAGGATGTTCGGTTGCGTCATTTGAGGGCCCGCAGTTCGTGATCGAGGGTGGTGAGCACCTGAGCGGCGGCGCTCTTGCCGGTCGTGTCGGACGGGTTCACCGCGAAGCGCAGGTAGATGCCGTCGATCAGCCCGCCAAGCCGGGTCGCGATCTCGGGCGCGGCGTCTCCGGCAAGGGGGCGCAGGCTGTAGACGAGGTTCGATTGCAGCCGCCGATGATAGACCGACAGCAGCCGGCGCGCCTCTGTCGATTGCTGCGCCAGAACGTAGAAATTCAACCATGCCGCAATGACTTCGCCGCGAAAGTTCGTCGGGCTGAAGTTGGCGCGGATGATCGCGGAAAGCCGCTCGCGCGGCCCGTCCGACGCCACCAGCGCGCCGCGCACCTCTGCACCGTAGATCGCCAGAACATGACGCATCGCGGCAAGGAACAGCGTGTCCTTGTCGCCGAAGTAATGAAAGGCCAGCGCGGCGGAAACGCCCGCCCGCTTGGCGATCTTTCCGACCGTGACGTTCAGGGTCCCTGTGGAGCCGATTTCCTCGATCGCCGCTTCGACGAGTTGCTGCTTTCGCATGGGTTGTGCCGACATGAAGAGCCCCCGGAGCTGCAAGAAAAAGGTTGCAATATTGGGGTAGCCGTGGATTGATTGACTGGTCAATCAAAAAATGCAGACCTCGAACAGGGATAGTACATGAAACTCGTATCCACCGTTTCCGCCCTCGCGCTGAGCACCACCGCCGCCTTTGCCGATTGCGACACCGTCACCATGTCCGATGTGGGCTGGACCGACATCACCACCACCACCGCCGCCGCGAAGCATGTGATCGAGGCGCTTGGCTATGACGTCAACGTCAAGGTGCTGTCGGTGCCGGTGACTTTTGCCTCGCTCGAAAGCGATGATGTCGACGTGTTCCTCGGCAACTGGATGCCGGCGCAGAACAGCTCCATCGCCCCCTACCTCGACAGCGGCGAGATCGAATCGATCAACACCAACCTCGAAGGCACCAAATACACCCTCGCCACCACGCAGGCGGCATGGGACGCGGGGCTGCAAAGCTA
Source organism: Salipiger sp. 1_MG-2023 (assembly GCF_030547555.1). NCBI lineage: Bacteria > Pseudomonadati > Pseudomonadota > Alphaproteobacteria > Rhodobacterales > Roseobacteraceae > Salipiger > Salipiger sp. 1_MG-2023. The sequence goes on from NZ_JAUOQN010000001.1 coordinate 129,316, forward strand.
CGCCGACATCGCCAAGTTCGAAGACGAACTGGATGGCAAGATCTACGGCATCGAGCCGGGCAATGAAGGCAACGCCTACCTTGTGTCTCTGATCGAAGAGAACACCTTCGGCCTCGGGGAGTTCGAAGTGGTCGAAAGCTCGGAACAGGGGATGCTCGCGCAGGCGCGCCGCCTTGTGGACGATGGTGATTTCGTTGTGTTCCTTGGCTGGGAACCGCACCCGATGAATGCCAACTTCGACCTCAAGTACCTGCCCGGCGGCGAAGATTTCTTCGGCGGTGAAGGCGTGGTCAACACCGTGACCCGCAAGGGCTATGCGGCGGAATGCCCGAACCTCGGCAAGCTGTTTGGCCAGATGGATTTCTCGTTGCCAATGGAGAACCTCATCATGGGGCAGATCCTCGATGACGGCGCCGACCCTGAGGATGCGACGCTCGACTGGATCAAGGCCAACCCCGAGGCGGTTCTTGCCTGGGTCGATGGTGTGAGCACGCTGGGCGGCGAAGACGGCACCGCCGCGGTGAAAGCCGAATTCGGGTTCTGATACCCGCCCCCGCCGAAACCCTTTCGGCGGGGGCTTTTCTGACGGGCGGCGCACCGCCCTATCAAACAAAAGCCCCGCAAGAGGGCCGCAAGACCAGAGGGACCGCGACAATTGGACTGGCTGACGGATCACAAGATCCCGGTGGGCAAGGCGGCAAGTGCCGTCTTCGACTTCATCCGGGACCATGGAAAGATCGTGCTCGACGCAATGTCGACGATCATGGAAACGCTGATCGACGCGATCCTCTTCGTGTTGCAGGAACCGCCCGAACTGCTGGTCATCGCGATCATCGTCGCGCTGACATGGGCACTGCATCGCAGCTGGAAGGTGGCGTTGTTCGTGGCGCTGGGGTTCCTGTTTATCCTCAATCAGGATTACTGGGAGGAAACCACCGAAAGCCTGACGCTGGTGCTCTCGGCCTGCGTGGTCTGTATGGCCATCGGCGTGCCCATCGGCATCGCCACCGCGCACCGGCCAAAGCTTTACGCCTATCTGCGCCCGGTGCTCGACCTGATGCAGACGCTGCCGACGTTCGTCTATCTCATTCCGGCAATCGTGTTCTTTGGCATCGGCATGGTGCCCGGCCTGATCGCAACGGTGATTTTCGTGCTGCCCGCGCCGATCCGGCTGACGCATCTTGGGGTTTCCTCGACGCCCGCCGGTCTGCTGGAAGCGGCGCGCGCCTTTGGCGCGACGCCGTCACAGACGCTATGGAAGGTCGAACTGCCCTACGCCCTGCCGCAGATCATGGCGGGGCTGAACCAGACCATCATGCTGTCACTGTCCATGGTGGTTGTCGCGGCGCTGGTCGGCGCAGACGGGCTGGGCGTGCCGGTGGTGCGGGCGCTCAATTCGGTCAACACCGCGCTTGGCTTTGAATCCGGCTTCGTCATCGTCGTGGTGGCGATCATGCTCGACCGCATTCTCAACATCGGAGGCCGCAAATGAGCACCGCCGTCAAGATCGACAACGTCTCCATCGTGTTCGGAGACAAGCCGAAATCGGCGCTGCCGCTGATGGATGCGGGCGAGGATCGCGGCCCGATTCAGGAAAAGACCGGTCAGGTTCTGGGCGTGCATGATTGCTCGCTGACCATCAGGCAGGGCGAGATTGCCGTGCTGATGGGGCTGTCGGGGTCCGGGAAATCGACCTTGCTGCGCGCCATCAACGGGCTGAACCCGGTGGCGCGCGGCGCGGTGCATGTCAATGACGGGCAGAGCATGGTCGATGTCACCCATGCCGATCCCGCCACCTTGCGCCGCATCCGGATGCACAACGTCACCATGGTGTTCCAGCAATTCGGCCTGCTGCCATGGCGCAGCGTGCGCGAAAACGTCGGGCTGGGGCTGGAACTGGCGGGCATGAACAAGGCCGAGATGCGCGAGCGCATCGACGCCCAGCTGGATCTGGTCGGCCTTGGCGACTGGGGCGATCGCAAGGTCAGCCAGCTGTCGGGCGGGATGCAACAGCGCGTCGGCCTTGCCCGCGCCTTTGCCACCGAAGCGCCGATCCTGTTGATGGATGAGCCGTTCTCGGCGCTCGATCCGCTGATCCGCACCAAGCTTCAGGACGAGCTGCTCGAGCTTCAGCAGCGCCTGCGCCGCACCATCGTCTTCGTCAGCCATGATCTCGACGAGGCGTTCAAGCTGGGCAACCATATCTCGATCATGGAAGGCGGGCGCATCGTGCAGACCGGCGCGCCGCAGGACATCTTCCGCGATCCCTGCAACGCCTATGTGGCCGAATTCGTCCAGCACATGAACCCGCTGGGCGTGCTGCGCCCGCGCGATCTGATGCAGCCGGTCAACGGCACCCCGTCGGTGACGCTTGAGGCCGACAGCCTGCTTTGCGAGGGCTTCGAGGCGCTGATCGGCCACGACGCCCCGGTGGGCGTGATCGAAAACGGTATCCTGATCGGCCAGATCAGTAAGGACGACGTGTTGCGCGGCCTGAACAAGGTGCCAGTCGACGCCTGAGCCGCCGCCATCGCCTGAAACGGCCCGCCCTGCGCGGGCCGTTTCGTTTCCGGCCTTTTACGGTCGTCTCCGCAAAGGTTTCGATCCCCGTGCCTGATCGTTGCCGCCAAAATCCGCCCTAGACCAAGGTGCAATACCGGCTCGCGCCCTGCCCCTCCCTGGCCCGGCCCGCGGCGCGTTGCGAGACGGCCCGCGTGATCGCACCCTCTCGGCACACCCGGCGCGAGAAACCATGCAAGTTCAGACCGTGCATCTTCGTGTTGAGCGGTCATGCCGTTCAATCCGGCGCGACGGCCGATGCCTCCGTCGGGAGCGACGCCGGACAGGCGCGGATCGGAACGATCCTGTCGCGCTGCCATGGCGTTGATTCCACAGCCCTTCTTATGGCCCACCACCACATGCCGCGCTGTCGCGCGGTGCTGGGCCCTGTTCCGATGGCGACGGCTCCGCCGGGCGGGCGGCCACTGGAATAATCTCGCCGCCGAACGTTCGACGCTCCGGGATGCATGACCACGACGGCGCCCTGCCCGCCGCCACGAGGTGCCACCCCGGCAGCCGGAAGCGCACCTTCCGGCCCCTCATCCTCGCCTGCGTGGCCTTGTTCTGCCCGCAGGACACCGCCGACATCGGGCACCCGGACCGCGACCTTACGACCTTGGTGCAATTCATCTTGGGCGCACAGCCGGGGATGGTTGCCCCGGAGGAGGACGCGGCCCGTTGCGGTCGCCCGACGATTCCGGAACCGTTTTGAAGGGAGGACGATATGAACAGATTCATTCTGGCAGTGAGCGCAAGCCTGCTCGCCGTGGGGATGGCCCCCGGCCCCGCCACGGCAGGCGTCAGCGAAGAGGACATCGCCAACGACCAGACCATGACCGATCAGGTCGTGACCAATGGCATGGGCCGCCACCTGCAACGCTACAGCCCGCTCGACACGCTCAACAAGGACAACGTCCAGAACCTGATCCCGGCCTGGGCGTTTTCCATGGGCGGCGAAAAGCAGCGCGGACAGGAAGCGCAGCCGATCATCTATGACGGCGTGATGTATGTCACCGGTTCGTATTCGCGGCTCTACGCGATCGACGTGATGACGGGGGCCGAGCTCTGGCAATACGATGCCCGCCTGCCCGAAGGCATCCTGCCCTGCTGCGACGTGATCAACCGGGGCGCCGCGATCTATGGCGATCTGGTGATTTTCGGCACGCTTGATGCGCGGCTCGTGGCGCTGGATCGCATGACCGGCGACGTGGTGTGGCGCGACAAGATCGCCGATTACAAGGCGGGCTATTCCTACACCGCCGCGCCGCTGATCGTCGATGGCATGGTGATCACCGGCAATTCCGGCGGTGAATTCGGCATCGTGGGCGAGGTGCAGGCCCGCAACGCCGAAACCGGCGATCTGGTCTGGACCCGCCCGATGATCGAAGGCCACATGGGCACGCTCAATGGCGAGGAATCGACCATGACCGGCACGCTGAACGCGACCTGGCCGGGTGACATGTGGAAGACCGGCGGCGGCGCGACATGGCTGGGCGGCTCGTATGATGTCGATACCGACACGCTGGTGTTCGGCGCGGGCAACCCGGCCCCGTGGAACAGCCATCTGCGCGGCGCGGGCACCCCCACCGAAGGCAATACCGGCGACAATCTCTATGCCGCCAGCCGCGTCGGCCTTGACCCCAAGACCGGCGAGATCAAGTGGCATTTCCAGACCACCCCGCGCGAGGGCTGGGATTACGATGGCGTCAACGAGGTTGTCGCCTACGAGGATGCCGAGGGCAACAAGCGCTACGCCACCGCCGACCGCAACGGCTTTTTCTACGTGCTCAACCGCGAGGACGGCGCCTTCATCGACGCCTATCCCTTCGTCAAGGACATCACTTGGGCCTCGGGCATCGGTGATGACGGTCGCCCGATCTTCAACGAAGACAACCGGCCCGGCGATCCCTCGGCGGCGGCCGATGGCGGCAAGGGGCAGGTCGTGTTCTCGGCTCCCGGATTCCTTGGTGGCAAGAACTGGATGCCGATGGCCTACAGTCAGAACACCGGGCTGTTCTACGTGCCCTCGAACGAGTGGGGCATGGACATCTGGAACGAGCCGGTCACCTACAAGAAGGGCGCCGCCTACCTTGGGTCGGGCTTCACCATCAAGCCGATGTACGAGGATCACATCGGCAGCCTCAAGGCGGTCGACCCGGCCACCGGCGAATGGAAGTGGGAATACAAGAACGAGGCCCCGCTCTGGGGCGGCGTGATGACCACCGCGGGCGGCCTTGTGTTCTTTGGCACCCCCGAGGGCAAGTTCATCGCGCTCGATGACGAGACCGGCGAAGAGCTGTGGTCGTTCCAGACCGGCTCGGGCATCGTCGGCCAGCCCGTGACGTGGGACATGGACGGCGAGCAATATGTCTCGGTGGTGTCCGGCTGGGGCGGCGCGGTTCCGCTCTGGGGCGGCGAGGTGGCCAAGAAGGTCAATTACCTCAATCAGGGCGGCATGGTCTGGACATTCAAGCTGCCGAGGCAACTGGCAGCCAACTGACCCGGTCCCATCACAGATGACAGGCGCCGCCCCCGTCCGGGGGCGGCGTTTGCCTCTTTTCGGCAGGGCGCCCGCCCTCTGCCCGAAGAGCGCCACCCTGTTCATATCATCCTGAACGCGGATGCCGGTTCGCCCTTGCGGCGCCCCGCTATGGGCCGGCAGCATGGCGCTGTCTCTGGGGCTAGGACGGCCTGCAGTGGCAAGCGCGCGGGCCGGTCTGATGATGTTCGGATGTGGACGAATGATGCGGTTGCGGCGGGCCCCGCCCGGTGCCTGATCCTTGCTGGCGCAGCGAAGATTTGCTAGTCTCTGCACAGCCCCTCAGCCATCGGACCGATCACATGAGCGCTTTGTCCGGTCTTGCCAAGATTCGCGCTGCCTTGTGGCAGATCGAAAAGGATCTCGGCCTTGAAAAGCTGAGCCATTCCGAACGCGATGTTCTCTATGCCTTTCACGCGGTCGCGGCCCCGGACAGGATGGCGATCACGCCAGACCGCGTTCAGGATGCTGACCGCGTCGCCGGGATTTGCAATGTCGAGTTCGCCGAGGCCCTGACCCGGCTGACCGAACTGGGCTATCTGGAAAACACCGATGGCGATGCCTACCGGATCACCGACCTGCCGCGCCCGGCCTGAATCAGGCCGCGCCGAGATGTTCTGACAGCACGGCCCGCAGCTGGTCCAGCGGCAGCGGCTTGGCAAGGACGCGGCCCGTGAACCCCGGCGGAAGGGTCAGCGTCTTGCCGTAGCCCGACAGCAACAGCACCTCCAGCTCCGGTCGCGCGTCGTGCAGCTGCTGTGCCAGTGCAAAGCCCGAAATGCCGCCGGGCAGCACCACATCGACCAGCGCCAGACGGATGCTGTCGTATTGTGCAAGCGCGCCGATTGCTTCCACTGGCGTTCCGGCCAGCGCTGCCGGGTATCCAAGCGCGGCGCAGGCGTCTCCCATGATGTCGCGCAGCACGGGATCGTCTTCGACGACAAGCAGCTTTACCGGGTCGCTCATGCAGGCCTCCGTGACACGCCGCAAACCGGCGTCGGCGGATAGCTAGCACGTTTCGCGTCTGAAATCAGGGGGCCACGGCGCGGGCTTCCCAAGATAGACAGCCCCTGTGTCAAACCGCTCATGACGGATCGCGCAGCGCCGAAAGCCGGTCGAGCACCCCCGACATCACCGCCGCAGTGTCACGCCAGCGTGGCAGCGCCGCGCCGCGTGCGCGGGATGCGGCTTCCAGCGCTCCGCGCAGCGCCGCGTCGCTCAGGACATTGCGCAGGTGGCGCGCAAACGCCTCGGGGTCGTCCGGAGGGGCCAGCAAAGCGGCCGCGCCGACGGTGTCGGGCACCGCACCCGCCGCGCAGCTGACGATCGGCAGGCCGTGGCACAGCGCCTCGGCCAGCGCCATGCCGTAGCCTTCGTACCGCGTTGCAAGGGCAAAGACCCGCGCCGTGCCGAACGCCTCGGCCAAGGCCGCATCGTCCAGATCTCCGCTCAGGGTGACGCGTGTGCCCAGCCCGCTGCGCGCGATTTGCGCGTCAAGGGCCTCGGCGATGGCGGGATCATGGGTCTTGCCGACGATCTGCGCGCTCCAGTCAAGATCGGCGATGCGGCGCAGCGCCTCGATCAGCACATCGTGGCCCTTGCGCTGCGCCAGCAGACCCACCGACAGGATGCGTGGCCCGGCGTCGCGCCGCGTTCCGCCGCGCGCGGCCTCAAAGCCCGGCAGCGCCACGGTGATCCGCCTTGGGTCGGCCCCCATCGCCACATAGCTTTGCGCCGTATGGGCGCTGGTCACCACCACATGAGCAGCATGGCGCAGGTTGGCGCTTTCCTGCGCCAGCAGCGCGCGGGCCAGCGGCGCGGGCAACCCGTGTTCCAGCCCCATCGGGTGATGCAACATCGCCACCACCGGCGGCCTGATCCGCGCCAGATCCTCGCCGCGCATCGCGCCGAACACCAGCCCGTCGAGGATCAGCGGCGCATCCGGCTCCAGCGTTTCCAGCGCCGCGCGCCATACGGCGCGGGTGGCATCATCAGGGGAGGCTCCGCCATCAGGCAGGCGCAGATGCCGCACGGCGCGGCCACTGGCGCGTAGCTCTTCAAGCAGGCGGCGTTCATAGATGAAACCGCCGGTGCGGCGTGTGTGATCACCGGGGATGGCAAAGGTGCAAGGGGTCATCGGGCCAGTTGCTCGGGGTTGGTGCGCGACAGCACGGCGCGTTCCAGCGCGGCGATGGCGGCATGGGTGGCCAGCGCCGCCAGTCCGATCACGGCGACGGCGCTCCACAGCATGCCGTAATCCGAGGTCGAGGCCACAGTGGCCATCAGTGCTCCGATGCCGCGCCCGGTGGCGAGCCATTCGGCAGTGGTGACCGCAAGGATCGCCGCCGGTACCGCCATGCGCGCCGAAGCGAACAGCGCAGGCAACATCGCCGGAAGCTGCGCCAGTAGCAGTTTGCGCCACGCGCCCGCATCATAACTGTCGAACAGGTCGAGCACCGCGCGCGGGGTGCGCACTGCGCCGTGCAGGCAGGCGATCAGCGTGGGAAAAAAGATCATCACCGCCACCACCGTCACCGGCCCCGCCACATCGCGCCCCAGCGCCCAGACGATCAGCGGCGCGGTGGCGATGATAGGGATTGCCCGCAGCGCCACCGACAGAGGCATCACCAGCGCCGCCAGCCCCGGCGCAAGCACCAGCCCCGCCGCCAGCGCTGCCCCCAGCGCCAGCCCGGCAAGATAGCCCGGCAGCGCCACCGCCAGTGTCTGGCCAAGCGCGGCCCCGAGCTTTGCCCGGTGCGCCTCGGCTCCCGGCGCGGCGACAAGGTAATCCCACACATCCCCCGGACGCTTGGCGAAAAACCGCGGCAGATCGAACGCCTCCATCGCGATGTGCCACAGCAGCAGCGCCACAAGCAGCGCCGCCCCCGCTTCGGCCAGCCCGCCGCTCCGGGGGGCGGGGCGGGCCAGCAGGATTTCCGGCGGGGCAAGATCCAGCCTGCGCCCCAGCGCGCCGATACCCGCGAACGCCGCCAGCGACAGCGCCGCAGCCAGCGTCGCGATGGTCCATGTGGCGGGCAGATCCAGCGCCCGCAGCGCGCGCACGGTCAACACGCCAAGGCCGCGCTCGGCGCCGGTGAATTCCCCCACCATCGCGCCAAGGAACGCGGCAGGCGCCGCGATCTGCAAGCCCGCGATCAGATAGGGCAGCGCGGCAGGCAGACGCACCAGCGCCAGTAGTGCCAACGGCCCGTGCCCATAGCTGCGGATCAGGTCGGCCCAGCCTTGCGGCAGCGCGCGCAGCCCCACCAGCACCGGCAAAAAGGTGGTGTAGACCACCGCCAGAGCCGCCAGCGTGATCTGCGGCCCCTGCCCCGGACCATACAGCACGCGCAAAATCGGCCCCGTCGCCACCAGTGGCAGGCAGGCCAGCAGCAGCGCCAGCGTCAGCAACCCGCGTTCGCTGCGCGGCACCAGCACCGACAGCAGCGCCAGCAGCACCCCGGCAAGATTGCCCCAGACAAACCCCTGTAGCGCCGCCCAGCCGGTGACGCCGGTGGCGCGCCAGAGCAGCCCGGCGTGTTCCATGGCATAAAGCGCGATCTGCGACGGCGCGGCGATGACAAAGCGCCCGGCGCTGGCCTGCGCGCCCAGCTGCCACGCCAGCAGCAGCGCCGCGACACTCGCCAGCCGTATGATCATGCCATCGCACCGCGCAGCGCCGCGCGCACCGCCTCGCCTGCCTCGGACTTGCCCGCCCCGACGCCGCCTGTCCCCACATGAGCGGGCACCGCGATGTCGGCCACCACCCGCGCCGGGCGCGCGCTGAACACGATGATCCGGCTGCACAGGCGCACCGCCTCGGTGACCGAATGGGTGACCAGCAAGGTCGTGGTGCCGCGCGTCTCCCACAGAGGGGCCAGTTCGGCGCCGAGCCGCTCGCGGGTCAGCTCGTCGACGGCGGCAAAAGGCTCGTCGAGCAGCAACAGCTCTGGCATGCCCGCCAAGGCTCGCGCAATCGCCGCGCGTTGGCGCATACCACCCGACAGCTCTGCCGGGCGGCGGTTTTCGAACCCCGCAAGGCCAACCGTCTGGATCAGCGCGGCATCGGCGGCAGCATCGCGTGGCCGCCGCGCCAGCCGCCGCCCCAGCGCGACATTGCCGCGCAGGCTGCGCCACGGCAGCAGGCCCGCATCCTGAAACGCCATCGCCAGACCGGCGCGGCGGCGCAGCGCGTCTGGCGTCTCGTCGCCGAACAGGATTTGCCCCGCGCTCACCGGCTCCAGCCCCGCGACCATGCGCAGCAAGGTCGACTTGCCGCAGCCCGACGGGCCGACCAGCGCAACCGTACTGCCCGCCGCGATGGTCAGATCGCAGGGGGCGACCGCCTGCACCGCGCCGGGGCCGCTGCCAAAGCTCTTGCTTACGCCGCTCAGGCGCAGGTCTGCCGTCATCCTTGCCCGTGCACCTCTTCGAGGATCGAGCGATCCCACAGATCGGCGCTGACCGGCTTGCCAAGCAGCGCCAGCGTGTCGACATTGGCCGCCACCGTTTCGTCGGTGAACCAGCCAAAGCCCTGCGCGCGGGTCAGATCCGAGAACATCAGCGGCACCTGCCGCAGCGCCTGCATCTTCTGCGTTTCAATATCAAGCCCCGCATCGGGATACATCTGCACCGTCAGGTCCGCCGCCGCCTCGGGACCGGCCTCGTAATCGGTCCAGCCCATGGTTTCGCCTTTCATCAGCGCCACCAGCTCGGGGCGGCGATCCTTCAGGCTGGCTTCGGTGGCGATATAGGTTTGCGAATGCACTGCGTAGCCGTGATCGGCCAACAGCATGGTCACCGGATCAAGGCCCTGCATCGTCATCGCGACGGGCAGATCGGTGGCCCAGCACAGCAGGCAATCGACCTGCCCCTGTACCAGCGGCGCGGCGTCGTATTGCGTTGGCACCACCTCGATGCCCGCCACGTCGATGTCGTTGAGCGCACAGAGCGCCTCGAGCACCGGCATGTTGGCCAGCGCCATGCCCAGACGCTTGCCGACCAGATCGGCGGGCGTGTTGACCGGGTTGCCCGAAAGCGAGGCGATGGCAAAGGGGTTCTTCTGCATCGCCACGCCGATGATGCGAAACGGCGCCCCCTGATTCACCGCGGCGGCGGTGTAATCGGCGGCGGAAATGCCGACCAGCGCGGTGCCCGCAACCACGGGCGGCTCGACTGGGGCGTTGGGGCCACCGGGCAGCAGCGACACGTCAAGACCGGCGTTTGACCAGTAGCCGGCGCTTTGCGCGATGTAACTGCCGCCGAATTGCACCGAATGCAGCCATGACAGCTGCAGGGTTACCGGGGTGGCAGCGCGGGCAAGGCGCGGCGTCAGCAGCGCGGCAGCGCCAAGGGCAAGCGCCTCGCGGCGGGAAGGGCGGATCAGGGTCATGTCGGCTCCTTGGGCTTGTGAAACAGTCTAAGGCGATTTTCGGGGGCGGCAACGCCGGGACGCAAAACGAAGAACGCGCCCGGCAATGCGGCGATCAGCGCAGCGAGGCCAAAGGCAATGCTGGCGGCCAGCCCCGCGCCCGAGGCCAGCCCCGCCAGCGGAAACAGCGCCGAGGCCGCGCCTTCGCGCCAGCCCCAGCCCCCGATCGAGGCGGGCAGCAGCATCGCCGTCAGGATCAGCGGCACGATCAGCAGCGCGTCGGCTGCGGGGAGCGCGCTGCCGGTGGCGCGCGCAGCGGCGGCAAAGGCAAGGATGGTCAGCGCCGCGATGCTCAGCGACAGCGCCGCCTGCGCCGCCAGCCGCCCCAGCAGCGCGGCGCGGATCGCCCGTGCCCAGCTGCCGCGCCCGCGCAGGCCCCAGAGGACCAGCCCCGCAGCCAGTGCCCCGGGCGCCGCTGCCAGCCCCCATGCAAGCCCCGGCAAGACACGCGGCGACAACGCCAACCCCAGCGCCAGCAGCGCCCCCATGCCGACCTGCCCCGAGGCGCGCTCGATCACCACCGCCTGCGCCGCTATCTTCAGCCCCGCACCCCGGCGCGAGCGCTGCGCGCGCGCAACATCGCCCAGCACGCCGCCGGGCAGGGTCAGGTTGACGAATTGCGCCATGAAACAATCGCGCAAGGCGCTGCCGGCGGGCATGTTCAGCCCCAGCGCCGCCGCCGTCATCCGCCAGCGCAGCGCCGACAAGGCGGTGACCCCGGCCAGCAGCGCCGCCGCCAACCCCAGCCAAGCCAGCGACACCCCCGCCAGCCGCGCCGCAACGCCGCGCGCATCGCCGAGCCACAGGCACAGCGCGATCAACGCCAGCGGCAGGGCGATGCGCAGCAGCCTCATTGAACCGCCTCCAGAAACCTGTCGCGAAAGGCGCTCATCGGCCAAGGCGGCAGCGCCGGGTCGGGCACTGGCCCGTCGCTCCAGCCCCAGCCGTCGAACAGCGCCAAGGCCTCGGGCTGGCCGATCAGATGCACCGGCACATCCGCGCCCCCGGCCTGCGCCACGAAACCGGCGGGTTGGTGATCGCCCAGCACCACCAGCAGCGGCGGCATGGCGCGCGGCAGTGCCGCCCAAGACAGCACAGTGCCCACCGAATAGTCCAACGACCGGCCAAAATGATCGCGCACCCGGTCGCGGTCGGCCCAGACCTCGGACGGGCTCGGCCCTGCCGTGGCCATGGCATCGAAGGCCTGCCCGTCGCCGATCCGGTCCCACGGCAGCCGTTCGGCCACCGGCGTCCATGGTGCGTGGCTGGAAATCAGCGCGATCTCGGTCATCAGCGGGCCCTGCCCCGCCAGCCGGTCGGCCACCGCCAGCGTGTACTGGTCAGGCATGGTCACCCAGTTGAACGGTTTGCCCGCATAGCCCAGATCCTTGGCCGCCAGCACCTCGGCAAAGCCGAACTCCGGCCCCTCGGGCCAAGGCATCACGATGGCGGGCGCAATGACGCGGGTGCGATAGCCCGCGCGCGCGGCGATGTCATACAGCGTCAGCCGCCCGCTGGCGAGCACCGCGCCATAGCGCCGCTGATCGCCGATGTGCAGCCCGGTGGCAATCGTCGCATGCGCCAGCCAGCTTTGTCCGCCCTGCACCGGAGAGGTCAGCCAGCCCGAACGGATGCCAAGCCCGGCTGCCGTCAGCGCCTCGGTGCCATCGATCAGGGTGCCAAGGTGGCGCGCGGCATACTGCGGGTTGTCAAAGGCGGCGCGCCCATAGCTTTCCACGAAAATCACCGTCACGTCACGGCCCTTCAGACCCGCGAGGGCATCGGGGCGGTCGGCCCATGGGTCATCGGCGGCCTGCGCCTCGAACGCCGTCAGCGCCACGCGAGAGCGCGCCGTGTTGCGCAGCTTTTCGGCGGTGTAGCGCGCGGTGAAGGCGTCGGCGGGCGGGTTCCAGCCCTGCCAGCCGTTCAACGCGGTGCGGGTTTCGGCGATGCACAGCGCGGCAAAGACCAGCGCCACCGCCCCGGCGGCCAGCCTTGCCGGCGCGGGCAGGCGCAGCCGCGCCCATGTCAGCAACGCAAGGCAGATCGCAGCGCCAAGCAGCGCCAGAAGCACCAGCGCCAGCACAGCCGCAAGCGTCGCGCCCAGCCCGCCGATACTGCCGGCCAACAGGTTCAGCCCCGCCTCGACCAGCGCAAGATCGGTCACCGGGTCAAAGCCGCGCCCAAAGGCGGTGAACGCCGCAAGATCCGCCAGCTTCAGCGCCACGATCGCGCTCAGCGCCGCCGCCGCCACCACCGCGAACCCTCGCGCCCTGCCGCCAAGCACCAGCGCCCCGCCCAGCAGCACCGGCAATTCCAGCGGCATCAGGGTCAGCGCCCCAAGGGTCAACGCCCCCGGATGGTTCGGCTGGATCAGCACAAGATCGAGCAGCAGCGCCGCTGCAAGCAGCCTGATCATCTGCGCCGCGCCAGCCAGAGGATGTCTGCCGCAAAGGATCCCGCCAGCAGGCCAAGCGCGATCAGCGCCGCCGCCGAGGTCCATGCGCTGGCGATCGGCATCAGCAGCAGCGCCAGCGCCGCAATCTGCACCACACAGATGACCTTACGGCGCAATCGTTCGGGCAGAGGCGCGCCGAGCCATGGCCAGACCAGCATCGCCAGCAGGAAAACATACCGCATCGATCCCAGCAACAGCACCCACGGCCCTGCCGCGCCGCTGCGCCACGCCACCGCCGCAAGGATCAGGCCGAAGGCCGAATCGACCTCCATGTCAAACCGTGCGCCCCATGGCCCGGCAAGCCCGCTGCGCCGGGCCAGCGCCCCGTCGAGCCCATCCAGCGCAAGACAGCTCAGCGCCAGCGCGAACAATGCCCAGCCCGATGCGCCCGTCGTCAGACCGGGTGAGACCAGCGGCGCAAGCAGCAGCGACACCAGCGCCAGCCGCGCCATGGTCACCGCGTTGGCCGGACCGAGCCGCGCTGCCGTCCAGCCCTGCGCAAAGGCGGCCCATGCGCCGCAGGCCGCCAGCACGAAGCCAAGCACCGGCAGCGCCGCCGCCCGCCCGTCGGCGATCAATCCCGCCACCAGCGCGACGCCCAGCGCCATCGCCAGTGCAGCCCCGGCAAACGCGCCCGCCGGGCCGCGCCAGAGGGCGGTCACGACGGATCTGCGCGGGGGAGGCTCGGCGGAATGCATGGCGTATCAGATGCGGCGGCGCGTCACCCTGTCAAGCGCCGCGCCATTTACCGATGCGCATTCCTGCCGTAAGGTCACCCAAACAGCGGCAGGAGACGCCATGACCAGCACAACCCGCTACCGCGCGCCCCAGCGCCTGTTGCACTGGCTGACGGTGCTGCTGGTCTTCACCACGATCCCCGTCGGTCTGGTGATGGTGCAAGAGGGCCTGCCCCGCGCCATTCAGAACACGCTGTTCTTTTATCACAAGAATATCGGCCCGGTGATCCTGCTGATGGTCTTGCTGCGCCTTGCGCTGCGGGTGCTGATGCCCGCGCCGCCGCTGCCCGCCAGCCTGCCACGACCGCAGGCGCTGGCCGCCGGAACGGTGCATGCGCTGCTTTACGCGGCGCTGATTGCCATGGCGCTGTCGGGCATCACGCGGGTCATGGCTGGGGGATATCCGATCGAACTGTGGGATCCGCTGCTGGGCGGGCTGATCGCCAAGAACGAGGCGCTGGCCAAGACCGCGCAAGCGTTTCACGGCACCGCGTGGATCGTGCTGGTGCTGCTGATCGGCGCCCATGTCGGCGCAGCGGCGCTGCACGGTCTGATCAAGAAGGACGGCATTTTCAGCCGGATGTGGCCCCCGGTCTGAAGGCAAGCCGCGGCAGTACCGGCAGATCCAGCGCCTGCGCATGGGCGATCCGCACCCCCGGCGACAGCAGCAGCACATTGCCCTGAAAGCCGTGGCTGTGTGCGCCCCATTCATGGCCGTTCAGGCGGCGCATCCAGAACCCCCGCCTGCCGGGGCTTTCATCATCGGCCTCCTGCAAGGCGACGATGTCGGGGCGGTGCGGCAGCAAGCCGGTCTCGAGCGCGGCGTGTATCCGGCCCGGATCGACCTGCCCGTCGCGGCCCCGCCCCCGGTGCAGGTTCCAGCTGGCGATGGTCAGGCGCTCCATGCCCGCACCATGGCGCGGATGCGGCCTTGGCGAAACCCCGTGCCGCCGGTCAGGATGGCAGGCCGAGCCGGTCTTTGGCGAGGTAATAGCGGATGCCAAGCTCCATCGCCGGGCGGCGCAGCGCGTGCCACGCGATCGGGCGCAGCGGGGTTTCGGGCAGTGGCAACGGCGTGCCCTCGGCCAGCCGCGCCGCCAGCGCCGCGCCGATGCCGGTCGCCATGGCCACCCCGCGCCCGTTGTAGGCCAGCGCCGCCCATAGCCCCGGTTCGATCTGGTGGATATGCGGCAGGTGATCCCTGCTGAGCGCCAGATGCCCCGACCACGCCTTGTCGATGCGCACCCCGTCCAGCTGCGGGAACATGCGGTGCATCTGCGCCTCTAGCCCCGCCTGAAGCGGTTGCGAATGCGCGGCCCCGGTTGCGCCGCGCCCGCCAAAGGCAAGGCGCCCGTCCGGGGTCTTGCGATAATAGACGGCGATCTTGCGCACCTCTGACGCGCAGGCATCCTGTGGCAGGATGCTGGCGGCGATCTCGGGCGGCAGCGGCTCGGTGGCGATCACGCAGGACTGCACCGGCAGCACCGAGCGCGCCAGCTGCGGCCTCAGCGTGCTGTCATAAGCGTTGGTCGCCAGCACCACGGTTTCGCCGCGCAGGCATTGCCCGCCAAGATCGACCCGCCAGCCCGCGCCATCGCGCACCACCCCGGTCACCGGCGAACCGGTGACGATGGTTGCCCCCGCCGCCCGCGCCGCACGGGCAAGGCCGCGCGCATAGGAGAGCGGGTTGAGCATCCCCGCGCGCTCATCGCGCCAGCCCCCGGCGTAGCCGACCGCCCCGGTCGCCTCGGCCATCTGCACCGCGTCAAGCAATGCCACCGGCGCGCCCTCGGCCTGCCATTCTCGGGCGCGGGCGTGAACCGCGCGCAGCTGCATCGCCGAATGCGCCCCCTGAATCCAGCCCGCACGGGTTGGCGCACAGGCGATGCCGTGCCGCTCGATCAGCCCGAACACCTGATCCGCAACGCCGCCGGCAAACTCCGCAAGCCGCCCGCCCGCCTTGGCACCCCAGTGGGCGCGCATGTCGGACGGGTCGATCTTGAGCCCCGGAATCACCTGCCCGCCGTTGCGCCCCGAAGCGCCAAAGCCGATCTCGCGCGCTTCGATCACGGTCACCGCAACGCCGCGCTCGGCCAGATGCAGCGCGCAAGACAGCCCGGTAAAGCCGCCGCCCACCACCAGCACCCGCGCATCGGCTGGCGCGTCCGTTTCCGGCGCGGGTTCCTGCGCCGTGGCATACCACAGGGAACGGTCCCAAAGATCGGCGGACAGCGTCATCGCAAGCTCCTGACCGGGTGAATCCGGCCACCCGTGCCGGACCATGCAAAGCCTGCGCGCGGGCTGTCAAGCGCCGCTCTGGCAGGGCGCGGACAAGCCGGAGACTGTGATCGGATCGCGAGCGGAAAATTCGATTTCCTGGACAATTTTCGGGGAATCCTTAACCCGGCCAGAACCCCCCGGCGGCTAAGGTCCTGATATCCAGAAGGAGCTCTTTGCCCAGCGGTCTGCCCGCCCTCGGCCTTTTGTCCGGGGATGGCGGCGGCGTGCCAGTGCGGCCCTTCACGTCCCAGCCAGCCGAAGGGTCAATGCCTGACTACATCGCGCCCGAACTGACCGCTTTCACCCTGCCGCAGCGCGTCGAAAGCGGCGATCAGCTGATCCTGTCGGCCAGCGCCAGCGATGATGCGTCGGGCATCGCGCAGGTTGTGGTGACCTTCGATGCCTTGCTGTCCTACAGCTTTGCCAGCCTTCCCGGCTGGTACGACAGCTACAGCCTGATCGGCCTGTTCGGCAGCAGCGACAGCTGGTCCGACGGCAACGCCACCGAGAGCTTTGGCATCGATCCAACCAACACCCCCGGCGTCTACGAGGTGCAGCGCGTCACCGTGCAGGATCTTGCGGGCAACAGCGCAGTTTACGACACCCAAACGCTGGCCGCGATGGGGATCAACACCTCGCTCGTGGTGTCGGGCACCGTCGCCGACACCACCGCACCAACCCTGACCGGCTTCAGCCTGACCAGCCGCGTCGACGTCTCGTCAGGGGCGGCGCCGCTGACCCTGTCTGCCACCGCCTCCGACAGCGGCTCCGGGGTGCAGCAGGTGATGGTGTCCTTCTCGCGCAGCCTGCTCTATGGCGCAGAGCCCGACAGTTTCAGCATCGCCGTGCTCGCCGGGGAAACCGACAGCTGGGCCGACGGGGCCTCGGGCGAGGTGCTTTCGCTGTCAGAGCTGAACACCCCCGGCCGCTATGACATCACCCGGATCGATGTGCGCGACGCGGCGGGCAACAGCCGGACCTATACCCCGGACGAGCTTGCGACGCTGGGCTTTGCCACCGGCTTCACCGTGGTTGCCGAGCCCCCCGACACCACCGCTCCGGAGCTGCTGGCGCTGAACGTTCCCGCCAGCATCGATTTGACCGACGGTGCGGCCAACCTGTGGATCGGGGCCCGCGCCAGCGACAATGCCTCTGGCGTGGCGGGGGTCAGCGTGGTGCTTGAAACCCCGCTGAGCTATGAAATCAGCGGCGAGGATACCGGGGTGGCGCGCCACGCCTTGCTCGGGCTTTACGGGGTGACCGACAGCTGGGATGACAATGCCAGCGGCCAGACCTTCACGTTATCGACCCAGAACGCCCCCGGCACCTATCGCATCGCGCAGGTGCGGGTGAGCGATCTGGCCGGCAACACCCAGAGCTACGATCGCGACGCGCTCGCCGCATTGGGGATCAATACCGAGATCGCCGTCACCGGCGGCACCCTGCGCCCAAGTGATCCCTATGCCACGCTAAGCGACAGCGGGCTGCGGATGGTCGAAGGGCAGTCCGACAGCATGACCCTGAGCTTTCGACAGATCTCGGAGGCGCCCTTCAGCTGGAACTGGCAACTGGTCACCGGCAGCGCCTCGACCGGCGATTTCATCGCGGCCTCCGGCAGCGGCGCCATTGCCCCGGCCAGCGGGCTGACACAGCAATCGCACAACATCGACATCGCGGCGCTGCCGGACCTTGCGCTTGAACCCGACGAGACCGCATGGGTCGAGATCACCTTGACCGGCATCACCTTTGCCGATGCGACCAGCTTTGCGCGCGTGCCGGTGACCATCGTCGACAATGCGCGCCCGGTTGGCCAACCGGTGATCACCGGCAACCGCGTCGAAGGCGCGCTGCTGAGCGTCGACCTGAGCGGGGTCAGCGACGCCGAGGGCATCGTGGCCGGGTCGGTGCAGTGGTGCATCGACGGCCAGCCCGTCGCCGGGGCGACCGGCATGACCTACCGGCTTGGCACATCAAGCCTGAACCAGCGGATCAGCGTCATCTACAGCTATGTCGACCGCGACGGCATCGAAGAAAGCGTTTCAAGCCGGATGACCGAACCGGTCACCCTGCCTTGGTCGGTCAGCCGGGGCTGGACCTTTGATCTTGCCGACTGGAATGAAACCAGCGTCGCGCTGACCC
Organism: Salipiger sp. 1_MG-2023; assembly: GCF_030547555.1. Lineage (NCBI taxonomy): Bacteria > Pseudomonadati > Pseudomonadota > Alphaproteobacteria > Rhodobacterales > Roseobacteraceae > Salipiger > Salipiger sp. 1_MG-2023. The sequence goes on from NZ_JAUOQN010000001.1 coordinate 147,459, forward strand.
TGACCGGCATCGAAGATGTGTTTGCGGCGGGCAACAGCCTGAACAACAGGATCTATGGAAATTCCGGCAACAATCTGCTGGAGGGGCGCGCCGGGGACGATACGCTTGACGCCGGGGCCGGGATCGACACGCTTTTCGGCGCCGATGGCAATGACGCGCTGAGCGGCGGGCTGGGGGACGACCGGCTTGAAGGTCAGGCTGGCGACGATCTGTTGCAGGGCGGCGCGGGCGATGACACCCTGCTGGGCGGCAGCGGCGACGACACCCTGCAGGGGGGCATCGACGATGATCGCCTCGATGGCTGGCAGGGCGACGACCGGCTTTATGGCTGGGACGGGAACGACTGGCTTTCCGGCGGGCTTGGGGCCGACACGCTGGTCGGCGACAACGGCGACGACACCTTGCTGGGCGGGGGATGGAACGACCGGCTCGATGGCGGCGGCGGGCTGGATTATCTGGATGGCGGCGACGGGGCCGATACGCTGATCGGCGGCGATGGCAACGACACCCTGCTTGGCGGTCTTGGCGACGATCTGCTGTACGCGGGCGCCGGACATGACCGGCAAATCGGCGGGAGCGGCGATGACAGCCTGCTGGGCGGCGACGGCAATGACAGCGGCTTCGGCAGCGGCGGCGACGATCTCCTCGAAGGCGCGGCGGGCGATGATCGGCTGGATGGTGGCATCGGCAACGATACCCTGCGCGGCGGGCTTGGGGCCGACACCCTGCTTGGGCAGGACGGCAACGATGTGCTTGAGGGGGGCGCGCATTCCGACAGCCTGACCGGAGGCGCTGGCAACGACACCCTGCGCGGCGGCACCTATGGCGACACGCTGACGGGCGAGGCGGGCGACGATCTGCTGCAGGGCGGAGGCGGCGCCGATCTGCTTGACGGCGGCGATGGCGCCGACGTGATCGAGGGCGGCAATCATTGCGACACCATCCGCGCCGGGGCCGGAAACGACACGGTGCGCGGCGGCAACGGGCCGGATATCGTGCTGTTGGGCAACGGCGCCGACCTGTTCGAGGACAACGCGCAGGGGGGCGGCGCCGGGGCCGATCAGGTCTATGGCGGCGCGGGCAACGACACCCTGCTCGGCGGGGGCGGCAACGACCGCCTTCAGGGCAACATCGGCGACGATCTGATCGAGGGCGGCGATGGGGTCGATACCCTTGCCGGCGGCGCGGGCGCGGACACGCTGCTGGGCGGAAGCGGCAACGATGCCTTGCTCGGCGGCGACTGGCACGACCGGCTGATCGGCGGCGCGGGCGGCGATCTTCTGACCGGCGGCGGCGGCGCGGATGTGTTTGTCTTCGATCTGGACTCGGGACGCGACCGGCTGACCGATTTCACGCCGGGAACCGACAAGCTGGAATTCGATTTCGACCCTGACAGCTTCGACGGGCTGACCTTTCAGGCCATCGACGACGGGCTGCGGCTGAACTGGGGCAGCGGGTCGGTGCTGTTGATGGGCCTCACCTTCGATCAGATCCTTGGCAGCGACCTGCTGTTTCTCTAGCCCGGAACCGGGCCGCCGGTCGCAAGCGTCGAATTGGCATAGGCCGGATCGCCCGTCACCTCGGCCCCGAACCAGTCTGGCGGGGCAAAGCGGCGCGCCGCCGCCTCGCTGTCGAATTCCACCTCGACCAGCCGCAAGGGCCGGTCGTCGAACAGATCCAGCTCATAGCGCGCGCCGCAGGGCAGATGCCCCGTCCAGCGGGTCTTGCACAGCCGCCGCCCCTCGGTCGCGGGCCAGAGCGCGGCAAAGGCCTCTTCGGGGATCTCGGTCTCATGCTCGGAGCGCACCATCAGCCCCGGCCCCTTGACCGTGAGGAAATGCCGCGCCCCCCTGGCGCGCAGCCGTACCTGCACGCTGTCCTGCGGCTGGGTGAGATAGCCCTGCCGGATCCGGTCGGACTGGACGCCCGACAGATCCGGCAGCGTGGCGACGAGGAACTTGCGTTCGATCTCGACCGCAGGCTGGCTCACTCGGGCGCGATCGTGGTCGAGATCTCGCCCAGCCCCTCGATGAACACGGTGCAGACATCGCCCTTGCCAAAGCTGCCGACCCCGGCAGGCGTGCCGGTCATCACCAGATCGCCCGGCGCCAGCGTCACGCTTTGCGACAGGAAGGCGATGACGTCTTCCACCGGCCAGATCATCTCGGACAGATCGCCCTTCTGGCGCAGCTCGCCGTTCACCCTTGCGGTGATTTCGCCCCGGCGCATCGGGCCGGTTTCCGACACCGGGCGCACCGGGCCGATCACTGCCGAATTATCGAAGCCTTTCGACAGATCCCACGGCCGCCGCATCGCCTTGGCCTCGCTTTGCATGTCGCGCCGAGTCAGGTCGTTGCCCACGGCAAAGCCCCAGACATGGCTCATGGCCTGATCCGCCGGAATATCCGCGCCGCCCTTGCCGATCACCACCACCAGTTCGGCCTCGTAGTGCAGGTTCTCCGTTTGCGGCGGATAGGGAATGGTCGCGACCCCGGGCACCACGGCATCGGCCGGCTTGGTGAAGAAGAACGGCGGCTCGCGGTCGGGATCATTGCCCATTTCGCGGGCGTGGTCGGCGTAATTACGCCCCACGCAAAAGATCCGACGCACCGGAAGGCGCAGCGCGCCACCAGAAACGGCGACCGAAGCGGGGTCCATCGGGGGGATGACAAAGGCCATGTGGCCTCCTTTCTTGACGAGACTGCCTGAGGCCTTCTGCATATGCTGACAAACCGGGCCATGACCAGCCCCGACACGCAGGCACCGCTTGCATGGAATTGACAGCGCCGGTCAACGAGCGCTTGATCCGGCAAAAGGGCGGATCGCGCCCGAAGACAGGGGTGAGGCGATGACAAAGACAGTGGCAGTGATCGGCGCGGGCATCGTCGGGGTTTCAACCGCGATCTGGCTTCAGCGTGACGGGCACAAGGTGATCCTGATCGACCGGGCCGGCCCCGGCGAGGGCACCAGCCATGGCAATGGCGGCGTGCTGGCATCCTGTTCGGTGGTGCCCGTGCCGGCGCCGGGACTGCTGTCACAGGCCCCGCGGATGCTGCTGGACCCGAACCAGCCCCTGTTCCTGAAATGGCGCTATCTGCCCAGGCTCGCCCCGTGGCTGGTGAAATACCTGCGCCATGCCAATGCCCCGGCGGTGCGCAGGCGGGCGGCGGCGGCGAGCAATATCATCGGCGACAGCTACAATGACCACCTTGCCCTGTCGGCTGGCACCGGGGCCGAGACTTGGCTGCACCCGGCGGATTACATCTATGTCTACAATGACCGCGCCCATTACGACGCCAGCGCCTTCGGCTTTGACGTGCGCCGCGAGAACGGCTTCAGCTGGGAGGTTCTGGAAGGGGCGGCGTGGAAGGACTACGACCCGATCTTCGCGCCCGACCTGGGCTGCGCAGCGGTGTTTGGCGGGCATGGGCGCATTTCCGACCCCGGCCAATACGTCAAGGCTCTGGCGAAACATGTGGTGGCGATGGGCGGGCGACAGATCCTCGGCGAGGTGACGGATGTTGTGCGTGCAAACGGCGCTGTGAGCGGCCTGCGCGTTGGCGGCGAAACCATCGCCTGCGACGCAGCTGTGCTGACCACCGGCGTCTGGTCGACCGATCTGGCGCGCAAACTGGGTGTGAACCCGCCGCTGGAATCCGAACGCGGCTACCACCTGGAACTGTACGAGCCCTCGGTGATGCCGCGCGCGCCGGTGATGATCGCCAGCGGCAAGTTCGTCGCCACCCCGATGGAGGGGCGCCTGCGCCTTGCCGGCATCGTCGAGTTTGGCGGGCTCGACGCCCCGCCCTCGCGCGCGCCCTTCGATCTGCTGCGCAAACAGATCCGCGCCGCGATTCCGGGGCTGAGCTGGAAGAAAGAGGTGGAATGGATGGGGCATCGCCCGTCGATGGCCGATTCCCTGCCGGTGATCGGGGAATCGCCAGTGGTGAAGGGGGCCTATATGGGCTTTGGCCACGACCATGTCGGTTTGACGGGCGGACCGAAGACCGGACGCCTGCTTTCTCAGCTGATCTCGGGCAACACCCCCAACATCAGCCTTGCGCCCTACGCCCCCGATCGGTTTCACTGAACGAATATAAAAAACGTTAGAATACGTACAACAGGGAACGACAGTATGAAATTGATGAACACGCTTTTGACCGCCACCGCCCTTGTCGGCATCGGGGCTGCTGCCCATGCCGAAAAATGGGACATGCCGATGGCCTATGCCGCCAGCAACTTCCATTCCGAAGTCGGCACGGAATTCGCCTCCTGCGTGACCACGGGCACCGATGGTGCGCTGGAAATCGTCACCCATCCCTCGGGCTCGCTGTTTGGCGGCGCCGAGATCAAGCGCGCGGTGATGACCGGTCAGGCGATGATCGGCGAGCGACTGATGTCGGCGCATGAAAACGAGAACCCGCTCTATGGCGTGGATTCGATCCCCTTCCTCGTGTCCTCCTTCGACGAGCACGAAACGCTTTGGTCGATTGCCGAACCCTATGTCGCCGACGCGCTGGCCGAGGACAATCTGCATTATGTCTACTCGGTTCCGTGGCCGCCGCAGGGCCTGTACATGAACAAGGAACTGACCGACATCGAGGGCATGAAGGGCGTCAAGTTCCGCTCTTATTCCGCTGCCACCGCCAAGATGGCCGAGCTGACCGGCGCGCTGCCGGTGCAGGTCGAAGCGGCCGAGCTGAGCCAGGCGCTGGCAACCGGCGTGGCGGAGTCCTTTATCTCGTCCGGCGCGACGGGCTATGACCGCAAGGTCTGGGAACACCTGTCGCATTTCTACGAGGTCGACGCGTGGCTGCCGCGCAACGCGATCTTCGTGAACCTCGATGCGTGGAACGATCTCGACGAGGCGACGCAGGCGGTGATCACCGAGTGCGGGGCAACCGCCGCCGCCGACGGGCTTGCCAAATCCGAAGCCTATACTGCCTTCACTCTCGACGAGCTGAAGAAAAACGGCATGACCGTCGAGCGCGCCTCCGATCACCTGATGGGCCAGCTCAAGGAGATGGGCGCGGTGATGACCGAAGAATGGCTCGCCAAGGCGGGCGATGACGGCAAGGCGATCATCGACGCCTACAAGGGCGAATAAGTCGGCGGGCGGGTCTTTGGCCCGCCCTTTCCCTTTGATCCGCCAGATCCCGGCACACCCACTGCGCTGCCGGAAAGCCTTGTCATACCCGGAAAGACCTCATGAGACCTCTTCGCCGCGTGCTCGACACGCTCTACCTGATCGGCGGGATCATCGCATCGTTCTTTTTGATAGCGATCCTCGCGATCATCGTGCTGCAAATGCTGGCGCGCTGGACCGGCCACGTCTTTCCCGGCGCAACCGACTATGCCGGGTACTGCATGGCGGCGGCATCGTTTTTCGCCTTTGCCTATGCGCTGAACCATGGCGCGCATATCCGCGTCTCGCTGCTGCTGAGCGCGCTTGGGCGGCACCGCTGGTGGGGCGAGGTGTTCTGCTTTGGCATCGGCACCGCAATCGCCACGTGGTTCGCGTGGTACGCCATTCGCGGCAACCATATCTCGTGGCGCTGGAACGAGCTGTCGCAGGGGCTGGACGCCACCCCGACATGGATTCCGCAGCTGTCGATGTCGATTGGCTGCGTGCTGCTGGCCATCGCCTTCTGGGATCACCTGATCCGGCTGATCTTTACCGGATCGCACGGCATCGTCACCGATCTTGTCGACCAGAGTCAGGGAGAATGACGTGGAACAGCTGATCCCGATCGCACTCTTTCTCTTTGTCCTGTTCCTGCTGCTTGGCTCTGGCGTCTGGGTCGGCCTTGCGCTGATGGGCGTGGCCTATGTGGGCATGGAATTGTTCACCGCGCGCCCCGCTGGCGATGCGATGATCACCAAGGTCTGGGCATCGTCGTCCAGCTGGACGCTGACCGCCCTGCCCCTGTTCATCTGGATGGGCGAGATATTGTACCGAACGCGCCTGTCCGAAGACATGTTCAAGGGGCTCTCGCCATGGATGGCGCGCCTGCCGGGCGGCCTTGTCCACACCAACATCGTCGGCTGCACGGTGTTCGCGGCGGTGTCTGGCTCGTCGGCGGCTACGCTGACCACGGTCGGCAAGATGTCGATCCCCGAACTGCGCAAGCGCAACTATCCCGAACACATGGTGATCGGCACCCTTGCCGGGGCGGCGACGCTGGGGCTGATGATCCCGCCCTCGCTGACGCTGATCGTTTACGGCGTGACCATCAACGAAAGCGTTACCAAGCTGTTCATGGCGGGTGTTCTGCCCGGCCTTTTGCTGGCGCTGATGTTCATGGGCTACGTTGCGATCATGTCGTTCGTCGCCAAGGATTTCGACCCAATCCCCGAGCCGCGCATGAGCCTGCTCGACAAGCTGAAGAACTCGCGCTTCCTGATCCCGGTGATCTGCCTGATCATCGTGGTGATCGGCTCGATGTACCTTGGCATCGCCACCGCGACCGAGGCGGCGGCCTTTGGCGTGATCGGCTCGCTGATGCTTGCGGCGGCGCAGGGCTCGCTCAGCTGGGGTACCTTCAGCGAAAGCCTGATGGGCGCGGTGCGCACCAGCGCGATGATCGCGCTGATCCTTGCGGGGGCATCGTTCCTGTCACTGTCGATGGGCTTTACCGGCATTCCGCGCGGGCTGGCCGACCTGATCGCCAGTTGGGATCTGTCGCGGTTCCAGCTGATCATGGCGCTGCTGGTGTTCTACATCGTGCTGGGCTGTTTCCTTGATGGCATCAGCTCGGTCGTGCTGACCATGGCGGTGGTCGAACCGATGATCCGCGCGCAGGGCATCGATCTGATCTGGTTCGGCATCTTCATCGTCGTCGTGGTCGAGATGGCGCAGATCACCCCGCCCATCGGGTTCAACCTTTTTGTGCTTCAGGGCATGACCGGGCACGAGATGAACTTCATCGCGCGCGCCGCGATCCCGATGTTCCTGATCATGGTGGTGATGGTGTTCGTGCTGATCTTCTTCCCCGAGCTTGCCACATGGCTGCCCGACAACATCCGCAAGGGCCCGGGCGGCTGAACGCCGCGCCCCGGGGGCCCGAACGCGGCACCCCGAGGCGCCTGCCCCACCCTCACGAACCATCTGCTGTGCCCCGGCCAGCGGCGCATCCCCCGCAAGCCGCTGGAACCAGTGGCGCAAGGTTGTCCCCCCAGCCCGGCTTGCGCAGCACATCGCATTTCCCGATCACACCGATCCCCGGCGCCCGGACGGATCGCCCGGATCGTGCTGGATGCGCAGAAATATCCCTTTGACGAGGGTGGCAGCCGTGCGAAGAGCGGGTATATCGCCGTGCGCAGCCGCATCCTGCCGATGCGCGCTGGGTTCGCAACGCGCCTGACCGGGCGCGTTTGCGGCAGGCCAACCGGCTGATCGAGACTGCGACCGGGTCACCGGCCGCGCTCGGCACCATCACCGAGGCGGGCATCCGCCCCAGCCGCGTCTTTGCCCGAAAGCTGGACGTGGACCGCGCGACCAAGGAGACCAGCGCATGAGCTTTGACCGTTCGATCAAGATCGCCCCGTCGATCCTGTCCGCCGATTTTGCCAATTTCGGCGCCGAGATCCGCGCCATCGAGGCGCAGGGCGCCGATTGGGTGCATGTCGATGTCATGGACGGGCATTTCGTGCCGAACCTGACCTTTGGCCCGCCCGCCGTCAAAGCCTTCCGCCCGCATGTAAAGACCTTCATGGATGTGCATCTGATGATCTCGCCGGTGGATCAGTATATCGAAGCCTATGCCGAGGCGGGCGCCGACATGATCACCGCCCATATCGAGGCCGGGCCGCATATTCACCGCACGCTTCAGGCGATCAAGGCGCAGGGGGTCAAGGCGGGCGTCGTGCTCAACCCCGGCACCCCGGCCGAGGCTTGCGCGGATATTCTCGATCTGTGCGACATGGTGCTGATCATGACGGTGAACCCCGGTTTCGGCGGGCAGAAGTTCATCCATTCGGGCATCGAGAAGACCCGCAAGGTGCGCCAGATGATCGGTGATCGCGACATCCACATCCAGATTGACGGCGGCGTGACCCCCGAGACAGCACCGCTGGTGGTGGCGGCCGGGGCGGATGTTCTGGTTGCGGGCTCGGCGGTGTTCAAGGGCGGCTCTGTCGATACCGCCGACGTCTACGGCGCCAATATCCGCGCCATTCGTGCCGCCGCCGAGGGCGCGCGGACGCAGGCAGCCTGAGCCATGGTCGGCGCTCCGCCCGTCTGCAAATTTGGCTGGAAAGCCCCCGGCTTTGCCTTGCCGGGGGTCGACGGGCGGAGGTATCGCTATCAGGACATCGCCGGGCCGAAGGGCACGCTGGTGATGTTCATCTGCAACCACTGCCCCTATGTGCTGAAGGCGCTGGACCGGATCATCCGCGATGCGGCAGAGCTGACGGCGCTTGGCATCGGCGTGGTGGCGATCAGCGCCAATGATGCCGAGGCCTATCCGCAAGACGGGTTTGCGCAGATGAAAGCCTTGGCCACCGAGCGCGGCTTTGCCTTCCCCTATCTCTATGATGAAAGCCAAGGCGTGGCGCGCGCCTACGGGGCCGCCTGCACACCGGATTTCTTCGGCTTCGACGCCTCGGGAGGGTTGCAATACCGGGGCCGTCTGGAGGGGCCGCAGCCTCAGGCAGGCCTCGCAGAGCCCCGGCGCGAGCTGTACGAGGCGTTGAAACAGGTGGCCAAGACCGGGCACGGGCCTCGGGAACAGTTTCCAGCGATGGGCTGTTCGATCAAGTGGAAGGCGGGCTGACTCCCGCCCGGAAAGGACCGACATGAAAGCCGTGATCTTCGACCTTGACGGCACGCTGATCGACAGCGCGCCTGATCTGCACATTGCCACCAACCGCGTGCTGACAGAGGAAGGCCTGCCCGAAATCAGCTTCGGGCAGCTGCGCGGGTTCATCGGCAAGGGCGCGGGCGTGCTGATTTCGCGGGTGATGGAGGCGGTGGGTCTTGGCGATGATGCAAGCGATCATGCCCGCCTGCTGGCAAGGTTCATGCAGCACTACGAGGGCGAGCCGAAGAACACCGTGCTCTATCCCGGCGTGATCGATGCGCTGGCACGGCTCGAAGCGATGGGCTGCACCATGGGGCTGTGCACCAACAAGCCCGAGGCGCCGACCCGCATCGCGCTGCGCCATTTCGGGCTGGATCGCTATTTCGTGCAGGTGGCAAGCGGCGACACCCTGCCACAGCGCAAGCCAGACCCGGCACCGCTGACCCATGTGCTGCGGGCGCTTGGGGCAGATTGCGCGCTCTATGTCGGTGACAGCGAAGTGGATGCCGAAACGGCGCAGGCGGCAGCGATGCCCATCGCGCTGTACACCGAGGGCTATCGCAAGACCGCGCTGGCAGAGCTGCCACACGCCTATGCCTTTGATCACTGGGATCGACTGCCCGAGATCGTGCAGCGCCATTTCGCCGAGGTCTCGGCCTGACGCTGCGGGCGCGGATCATCGGTGACAGCGCCGCGCTGGCCGGGGCCCAAGAGGCGCATGGCCGCCAACGCGGCCTTCGACAGGTTGCCGCGCATCACGCCCCGAAACCGGCCAACAGATCAAGACCCTTGCAGTACAAAGATCGCGCTCCCGCCCGGGCGTAGATGCCCGCGTCTTGCCTGATCGGTTTTTTCGGCCCTGGCAGTCACGACCCGGCCACCAGAGCAGAGCGTTGTACCCGCCCCGTCACAGCCCCCTGCCCGCCTGACACAGCGAATTTCGCCGCCCGCCAGCGACCGGGTGGGCGCCAAGACGGCGCAGGCCCTGCGCCGGGGCCGAAACGCGAACACAGGCACCGGGGACGTATCGACCGTCTCACATGAAACATTCTGCTCACTTGGTTCGTATAACCAAAATGTGTCCCCGTGCAGGCCCGCCCTGTCTGTTGACCATTGCGCCACGCCCTTGCCATAACCGCCAGACTGCAAGCACAGGAAGACCCCAAGATGTACAAACGGACCCTTGCCATTGCGCTTGCCGCCCTGACTGCCCTGCCCGCCGCCGCCGACCCGGACCCGACGGACTGGCCCGCAGTAAAGGCCGAGGCGCAGGGCGAGACCGTCTATTGGAACGCATGGGGCGGCTCGGAGGCAGTGAACGGGCTGATCGACTGGATCGCGACACAGGCCGCCGCAAAGGGCGTGATGCTGGAACATGTGAAGCTGTCGGACACCTCCGAGGCGGTCAGCCGCGTGCTTGCCGAAAAGAGCGCCGGGAAAACCACGGGCGGCGGCATCGACCTGATCTGGCTGAACGGTGCGAACTTTGCCGCGATGAAAGAGCAGGGCCTGTTGTTCGGCCCGTGGGCCGAGGCGCTGCCAAACCGGGCGCTCACCGATCCGCAGAACCCAGCGCTGAGCGCAGATTTCACCGTGCCCACCGAGGGCATGGAAAGCCCGTGGGGCCTTGCGCAGCTGGTGTTCTTTCACGACAGCGCCCGCCTGCCCGAGCCGCCACGGTCCATGCAGGCGCTGCTGGACTGGGCCGAGCAGAATCCGGGGCGCTTTACCTTTCCGCAGCCGCCCGATTTCCTTGGGCCGACCTTTCTGAAACAGGCACTGATCGAGCTGGGCAGCGATCCAGAGGCGCTGCAACGCCCTGTTTCCGAAGCCGATTACGATGCCGTCACCGCGCCGCTCTGGGCCTATCTCGACGCGCTGACGCCGCTGCTGTGGCGGCAGGGGCGCGCCTATCCGCAGAACGCGGCGCGCATGGTGCAGCTGATGGCCGACAACGAGATCGACATCGGCTTCGATTTCAACCCCAACGCCGCCGCCAACGCCATTGCGGCGGGGCAGTTGCCGCCAACCGTGCGCAGCCACATCCACGACGGCGGCACGCTTGGCAATGCCAGCTTTGTCGCGATTCCGTTCAATGCCAACGCCAAGGCCGGGGCGATGGTGGTTGCCGACATCCTGCTCTCGCCCGAGGCACAGGCCCGCATGGCCGACCCTGCCGTCTGGGGCCTTGGCACCGTGCTGGACCTCGAGCGGCTGAGCCCCGCCCAGCGCGAACCGTTCAAGGCGGCCAGTGTCGGCCCCGAAACGCTGTCTTCGCAACAGCTTGGCACCCCGCTGCCCGAGCCGCACAGCTCGTGGACGGTTGCTCTCGAACGGGACTGGACAGCGCGTTACGGCACCACCCGGTGAGCCTGCTGCGCGCCGCCCCGTCGCTGACCCTCGTGATGCTGCTCGGCCCTGTCGCTGCAGGGCTTGCGGGCACGCTGCTGCCCGCCATCGGCGTGATGCCGGCGCTTGGCGCGCACCAGCCGGGGTTTGGCCCGGTCTCGGACCTGCTGGCCTGGCCCGGATTGCCCCGCGCCGCCGGGCTGAGCCTGTGGACGGGCCTTGTCTCGACGCTGCTGGCGCTGGCGCTGTGCTTTTCGATCTGCGCCGCATGGCATGGCACGCGGGCCTTCGTCTGGCTGGAACGGGCGCTGGCACCGCTGTTGTCACTGCCCCATGCCGCGGCGGCCTTTGGCCTTGCCTTCCTGATCGCCCCGTCGGGCTGGATTTCCCGGCTGATCGCCCCCCTTGCAGGCTGGGAGCGCCCGCCCGACGTGCTGATCCTGCAAGATCACGCCGGGTTGGCGCTGATCGCCGGGCTGGTGCTCAAGGAGCTGCCCTTCCTGCTGTTGATGAGCCTTGCCGCCCTGCCCGCGCTGCGCCCCGGCGAAGCGCTCGCCACCGCGCGCACGCTGGGCTACGGGCGGATGATGGGCTGGGCCAAGACCGTGCTGCCCCGGCTTTACCCGCAGATCCGCCTGCCGGTCTACGCCGTGCTGGCCTATTCCATGAGCGTCGTCGACGTGGCGATGATCCTTGGGCCGGGCGCGCCGCCGACGCTTGCGGTGCAGGTGCTACGCTGGATGAGCGACCCCGATCTGGCGCTGCGGCTGCGCGCCGCCGCCGGGGCGCTGCTGCTGCTGGCGCTGACCCTTGGCGCGCTGGGGCTGTGGCGGCTGGGCGAAAACATCACGCGGCGGCTGGCGCAAGGCTGGCTGACGGCGGGCTGTCGCGGTCGCCGAGACGCCGCGCCGCGCGCAATTGCGCTTGGCACCGGGATGCTTGGCGCCGGGGCGCTGTTTGCCGGGCTGGGGCTGCTGGCGCTGTGGTCGGTGGCCGGGTTCTGGGGCTTTCCGGCGCTGATGCCGAGCAGTTTCACCGCGCAGGGTTGGCAACATGCTCCGCTGGGCCCCGCCGCTGAAACCGCCGTGATCGCCGGCGCCGCCACCGCCATCGCACTGGCGCTGACACTGGCCAGTCTCGAAGCGGAATCCCGGTTCGGCCTTGTTCCCGGCGCCCGCGCGCTGGCGCTGCTGTACCTGCCCCTGATCATCCCGCAGATCGCCTTTCTGCCCGGCTTGCAGGTGCTCGCCCTGATCAGCGGCATCGACGGCACCCGGGGCGCGGTGATCGCGGCGCATGTGGTGTTTGTGCTGCCCTATGTCTTCTTGTCCCTGTCCGACCCATGGCGCGGCTTCGACCCAAGGCAGGCGGCGGTGGCGCGGGCGCTTGGCGCTTCGACGGCGCGGGTGTTCTGGCGCGTGCGCCTGCCGATGCTGCTGCGCCCGGTGCTGACGGCAACGGCGGTCGGCTGCGCTGTGTCGGTCGGACAATACCTGCCAACGCTGCTGCTGGGCGCAGGCCGCGTGCCGACGCTGACCACCGAGGCGGTCGCGCTCGCCGCCGGAGGCCAGCGCCGCCTGATCGGCGTCACCGCGCTGGCGCAGACCGCCGCCGCCTTCCTGCCCTTTGTTCTGGCGCTGGCAATTCCGGCGCTGGTGTTCCGCAATCGCCGGGAGATGCGACATGGCTGACACTCTGCATCTGGACCATCTTCGCATCGCGCAAAACGGGCGCGAAATGCTGCGGATCGACGCAACCATCGCGCCCGGCGAGGTGCTTTCGGTCATGGGGCCGTCGGGCATCGGCAAGTCGACGCTGCTTGCGGCAATCATCGGGATGCTGCCCAAAGGCTTCAAGCTCGACGGTCGCATCCTGCTGGGCGGGGCCGATATCGCCCCCCTGCCCCCGGAGCGCCGCCACATCGGCATCCTGTTTCAGGATGCGCTGCTGTTTCCGCATCTGTCGGTCGGCGGCAATCTTGCCTTTGGCCTGCCCCGCGGCGGCAACCGCAAGCAGCGCGTAGCCGAGGCGCTGGACAGCATCGGGCTGCCCGGGTTTTCAGATCGCGACCCCGCCACCCTGTCGGGCGGGCAAAAGGCGCGCGTGGCGCTGATGCGGGTGCTACTGTCACAGCCGCGTGCACTGCTGCTGGACGAGCCGTTCTCGCGGCTCGACACCGAATTGCGGGCGCAGGTGCGCGACATGGTTTTCACCCGAGCCCGCGCCGCGCAACTGCCGGTCTTGCTGGTCACCCACGACAGCGAGGATGCCCGCGCCGCTGAAGGCCCGGTGCTGACTCTGGTCAGGCCTGACGCTTGAACCGCTTTTCGATCTCGGTGGCGTAGTTGGCAATCGCAACCTTGAAACGCTTCTCGATGGTGCCGCGCGCCAGCTTCAGCGACTGCACCAGAAGCCGCGCCGAAAGCGTCTGGGGCTGAAGCTCGACGCTGATGCCGATCCGGGTGCGCGTGCGCGACAGCGCGACGAACTCAACCGTTGTCAGGGTTCTCAGCCCGCCCGCTGTGGTGGTGTAGACCATCGTGTTCGGCGGATCATAGCGCGTCAGATCGACCTGCGCCGACCGGGCCTTGCCACGAAAGCGAAAGCTCGCCAGCCACGACTTGCCGCCCTCAGGGGTCGGCGCGATATCATCGGGCGTCAATCGCGTCACCTCGACCCCGTGCCGCATCACCTGCCGTTCGAGCTGTTCGAAATTCGACGCAAGCGCAAACACGCGATCCAGCGGCGCCTCGATATCTTCACGGGTGGAGAAATCCATGTCGGTCCTCGTGCTGTCCAGTCTTCATAGCAGTGCCCGCGCGGGGCGCGGATGTCCACTCAGTCAAGCCGGTCCGCCAGCCAACCGCGCAGCAGGAAATGCGCAATGGATCCCTTGCGAGCGGGAAACAACGTCGGATCCTCGCCGGCAAAGGCACGCGCAAGATCCTCACGGCTGATCCAGCGGGCGGCCTCGATCTCGTCAGGGTCGATGGTGATCTCGCCCGGTTCGGCCACGCCATGGCAGCCGATCATCAGCGAGGCCGGGAATGGCCAGGGCTGGCTGGCCAGATAGCGCACGGCGCCAACGCGAATGCCGGTTTCCTCGAAAGTCTCGCGGCGCACTGCCGCCTCCACCGTCTCGCCCGGCTCGATGAAGCCGGCAAGGCAGGAATACATCGCCTCGGGCCAGCCCGGAGACCGCCCGAGCAGGCAGGAATTGCCCCGCGTGATCAGCATGATCACCACCGGATCGGTGCGCGGAAAATGATGTGTGCCGCAGGCCGGGCAGGTGCGCTGCCAGCCTGCCATCACCGGCTCGGAGGCCGCGCCGCAGCGGGCGCAAAAGCCGTGGCTCTCGTGCCATGCAAACAGTGCGCGGGCGGTGGCGGCAACCTCGGCGTCGCGGGGCGTCAGCTGCATCAGCATGGCGCGCGGCTCGGCAAAACGCTCGCCCTGCGTGCAGGCCGGGTGATGCTGTTCGCTCTGGTCGGTAAAGCCCGAGACCTGCGGCGCATCCGCGCCCGGCTCCCAGCCAGACAGGTCGCGCGCGAACAATGCGCCCCCCTCGAAGCCCAGAAAGATCTGCGGGCCAGAGGTTTGCGCCAGCATCGGGTGATCCATCGGCAGGCGCACCACGCCGCGCGCGTTATCCCCGGCGACAAGGATCTTGCCCCGCCAGACCACGATGCAGCGGCTGGCCGGATCCTGCGCATGTGCCGCCAAAGCTGGCACATCCCGGCGAATCGCCGCCGCGCGGTCCAGCCCCGATCCTCCGAACGTCACCGTTTCTGCGTCTTTCATCCTCTTTCCCCCACCATTTCTGGTCAGGCGGGACCTGACAGCATTCTGCAACGATGCGCAATCCCAAGGCAAATAGGGTTCACGACAGTATTTTACGTTTGGCCATGCGATCGCTCGGGCTGTTCCGATCAGGGGCATCTATTGGGCTGAAGATGCGATGCGGCGAGCCGCACCAGAGCCGCCATTTCGAAAACGAAGCAGTCGATGACACTGCGTCCCCCACAGACCCTGACCCGTCGCTCCGTCCTGTCCGGGTTCGCCGCCGGGGGAGCGCTGATTGCGCTTCAGCCCTTTTCGACTTTCGCGCTTGGTGGTCGGCCCATCTGCGGATCATAAAGACAGCTGGCCATCGCGTGCATGTCTATCCGTGAGGTTTCTGGCACAACACAGTGCGGGCGGTGAAGACCCGCGGCGCGCCGCTGAACGACTGGCCTGAGCCCCCGGCGGGCAGCGTCAATCAAGGGAGGCCCGGCGCGCAGGATGCGGCGCTGCTCACCCCCGACGTCCCGAGCAAAAAATCGGCGCAATCGACAGGCTCCGCTCCGAAAACGGCCGACCGCGTCCGATGACATACGACAGCAACGGCAAATTGCTTGTGGCAGATGCAAACCGGATCACCGAGATGATCTTTGGCAGCGCCCCCAACGCCCCCGGTCGCCGCCACACCATCGTGTTCGAAGGATCAGACATCACCCGCGCTGTCACGCGTCAAGCGGGGCACCAGAGCCCCCGAGGCAGACAACAACCGGCGTCTGATCCCGCTGCCCGGCACCAAGTTGCTGTTGCAACCGGCGCGGCTGTGCGTGGCCATGCCGCAACGATGCATGGATTGACGCTGGCCGAGGCAGGCTGGAAAGGCGAAGGCCTGCTGCTTTATCGTATTTCGCCTTGGGACGCTTTGGACGAAGGGCTTGCGAATCCCGCCCATGGCCCTTAGATGACCCCTTGAGAGGTTGGCGCGGGCAGGCACCTCGCCAACCCGGTCAGGTCCGGAAGGAAGCAGCCGTAACGAGCCCCGCTTGGGTCGTTGTCCAGCCTCTCACCTAGCACACTGATTTTCGATCCCTTATCCGGACGTTCATAGGGTCAGCCGGCCTGACGCCTCGGATGTACCACGCCAGCGCGTGGCCATATGAACCTGAAGGCTGTGCCGCGCCCTGCCCCCGAGCGAATCTCGAGATGCCCGCCGCGCAGCTCGACGTGCCGCTTGACCATGGCCAGCCCCATGCCGCTGCCTTCCACCTGATCGCGCGGTTTCAGCGTTTCGAACATCCTCAACACCCTTTCGTGGAATTCGGCCGGGATGCCCGGCCCGTCATCCGCCACTTCGAACAGCAGCAGATCGCCCAGCTCCTCCGCCGAGATACGGATCTTGCCTTGCGCGCGGTCGTGATGCTTGACGGCATTCGAAACAAGGTTCAGCAGCACGTTCTTAAGCGGCATCACCTGCACCGGAAGCGCCTTCAGACCATCGCTGGTCTCGACCTTGAATCCGGGGGGAATGTCACACAGGCCGACAATCTCGGCGACCAGTTCGGCACCGGGCACAATCTCGGACCCGATGTCATCGCGGCCGATCCGAGAATAGTCGAGAAGATCGTCGAGAAGGCGTTTCATCCGGTTCATCCGTCCGCGCATCATTTCGAAGTTTCTGGCCGTTTCCCCGGCGATATGGCCGTCCAGATCCTCTTCCACCCATCCCAGCATGTTCTCGATCGCCCGCAGCGGCGCCTTCAGATCGTGCGACGCCGCATAGGCGAAGCTATCTAGATCCTTGTTCGAACGTTGCAGTTCGGCGTGGGCGGCGCGCAGGCGGGTCTCGGCCTCCTTGCGTTCTGACACATCGTGGCACACCGCAATGACGCCGCTCTTGGCCTCGGCCTCGATGCGGCGGACGACAATTTCGGTGTGCACCGTCCGGCCATCGGCGTGCCGGATCGCCAGATCACGAACCAGCGGCGCGTCAATGGCCACCGGCAGCAACAAGCGCTGCTCTGGCGGAGTGATGGAGGACAGCAGTTTCTCGGCGTTCTGGCCCAGCAGCTTGTCTCGCGCCACACCGAGCGTGTCTTCCATGACCCTGTTCACCCGCGTGATCAGCCCATCGGAATCCATGGTCACAATGCCGCTCGGCGCGTTTTCCAGGATCGTGTCAAGCGTGGCATGGGTCATTGCAAGTTCGCGCGTCGTGATGCGCAGGGTCTCGACGGCGGTTTCCAGCACCCCGACCTCATCCGCCGCCGATGGGGGCGACGGACGGCTGTAATCCCCCCGCGTCATGGCGCCAAGCCGCGTGATAAGCCGCTCAAGACGCAGGAACAGGTTCCGCTCGATCAAACGCCAGAAGATGGCGATGCCGAACACCCAGATAAAGATCGTCATGAAGAAATCGACCCGGCGCATGGCCTGCGTCATCGACCGGTTCTCGAGCGCGAGGGCCTGAAGCTCGCCGACAACGCCCAGCGTACCGTCTTCGGTCACCGCCACAAGCGCGTCGAGTTGTTCGGTTGCCTTTGCCTCGCTGGCAAGATGGGTGCTGTGGGCCTGCGTCATCTGCTTGATCAAGGGAAAGACGCCGCCTTGCGCGATCATGGTTTCCTTGAAGGCGATGACATCCGCAACCAACGCCGTGCGACGTGCCGAAGGGCGCATCTTTGTCAGCTCGTTCGATATGGTGCTGACCTCGCGCACCAGTTGCAGCTTGGTCGTGTAGGCCTCTTCGAGGCCGAGATGAGGGATATTCACCACAAGCCGCCGCAAACTGCTGATCGAGGTGATCAGTTTCGAAATCGCCAGAAGTTCATCAACGCGCTCGCCCGGGAGCGCGTCGTCGGCACCGTTTTCCCGCAGACGGGTCAGCATGCCCCCGACATCCGCCTCGCGGGTTTCCAGGTGCCATGTCATGGTTTCAAGACGTCTGGATACAGCGTCGGTCATTTGGGCAAGCTGCGCGGATTTTTCCAGATACCCGCGCCGTAAAACTATGTTTTCAATCATAATTTCTTCGAGCCCATCAGCGTTCGGGATCGACAGGATCGTCGCCCTCCTGTGCAGGATCCCGAGCCGCAGCGCCAACGCATCAAGCGTTTCCAAGCTGGGCGCAACGCCGACCTGATCGCGCAATGTCGCGTAGCCCGACACCAGTTCCGGCATCTGGCGCGCCACCCAGATCATGCTGTCGGTCTTCAGCGACAGTTCCAGTGCGCTCACTTCGGTTTTTCTGAGATAATGGCTCTTGGCCCAGAAGGACAGCAGGCTCACCGCAAGCACAACCAGCATCAGGATCCGCAGATTCCAGAGCAGGGAATGTCGCGTGTGACTGGGCATCTCGTCGATCGTTCCGTTTGCAACCGTTGCGACCGGAATATCGGGCAAGCTGTTAAATCGATCTAAAGATTCCCCGCCCATCCTGCGAATTGAAGGCCTTTGGGAGAGCGCGGTGTTCAATCGACGCAAAGTGATGCAACTCACCGCCGGCGCGCTGGCGGGTGGGTTTGCCCCGGCGCAGGCGTCACCGCTCGGGGATCTGGCGGCAGGGCTCGGACGGGCGTTACGGGTGCTGGTGCCCGACGGCTCGCAGGCCAATGTCCGGTCCGTGATCGACAATTTCGAGGCGGCCCATGGCTACAAGGTCGAGATGATCGTGTCGGATCTTGACGATATCAATGCCACCCTCATGCTCGAGGCGATGCTGCCGGATCTTGGGATAGACGTCGCGCTGCCGGCGACCTTCGGCATCCCCGATCTGTCCGAGGCTGGCGCGATCCTGCCCCTGGATCACTTTGCCGCCGAACAGGGGATCTCGTCTCCCGGCGGGATCGGAGACCGCTTCGATGATCGCCTGTGGGGGTTTCAGACCGATGGTGACGTCTATCTGATGTTCTACAATCGCGACATGCTCGAAGATCCCCAGCACGGCGCGCACTATGCGGACACCACCGGAACGCCGCTTGCGATTCCGCAGACTTGGGAAGAGCTTGACCGTCAGATGGCGTTCTTCCATCGCCCGGAACAGGGGCGGTTCGGCGGCTGTCTGTACCGGACCGCGTCTTATGCGGCGTGGGAATGGTGGGCGCGACTTCATGCGCGTGGAGGAATGCCTTTCGATGACGACTGTCGCGCCGATTTTGCAAACGATGCGGGGGTTGGCACGCTGGAAGCGATGATTGCGGCCAGTCAGCATCAGACCGGGGCCGAGCTGGGCATGTTCGACAACTGGAAGAGGTACGACCGCGGCGATATCTACGCCGATATCGGCTGGGGTGGCACGCAGAAGGCGTTGCACCAGACCGGGGCGAAGATGCGCGGGCGCGTCGCAAACGGCCCCTTGCCGGGGGGAGAAGCCGGCGCACTCTCCTATTTCAACTGGGGCTGGAGCTATGTCGTCGCCCGGCATTGCAACGCGCCGGCCCTTGCCTACGAGTTCTGCGACTTCGCTGTCTCGAAAGGGCCGTCGGCAGACGCGGTTGCCGCGGTCGATGGCTATTTCGATCCGTTCCGCCCTGAACATTACGATGATCCTCGCATCATCGAAGTCTATGGCGCGTCCTTCCTGAAAGAGCATCGCAAGGCCATGGCGCGCCCGATCCCGGATCTCTACATCGGGCGGCGTCAGGAATACTGGGACAGCCTGACCATGTGGCTGCTGCGCACCCTCGAAGGGCATGTCGACCCTGCAACCGCATTGCGCAACGTGGCAGATCGGTGGGACAGCATCACGGAACGGGCATCACCAGAGCAACAGCGCGCCCGCTGGCACGCCTTGCGCGCAACCTACCCGCAGGTCTGAACCTGCGACGGTGCCGGCCGGCGCATGGAGGCCGACTGGAAGATCGCCCCCGGCGGCATCTCGCACCCCCTCGACAAGGTCGCGCAGAGACCTGCATGGATCGCTCCTTGATGCCACTGATGAGAGAATGGGCCAACAAGGTATTGAGCAGGCCTTACCCCTCGATGTAACCGCACCCCATCGCTATGGAATGAATAGATAAATTTGGATCACCTCTGCCCTGAAGATCCTCTTCGACCCAGCCCGCAGTGTTGCGGATGGCACGAAACCGCACCGTCAGATCCTGCGATACCGCATCGGCGAACGTGCCGTGATCGTGGGTCGACCGCTCAAGCTCTTCGCGCTAGCGCAGACCCCGAGTGAAGGCCGCATGCAGCCCGGCAAGAAGCTGCCTGTCGATCCGGCGCGGGCCAACCCAGCCGCACACGAGGCCGCATCGCCGCTTCATCCCGGGGCTGGGCGCGCGCCTATCCGCACGGGCTTTCGCAAGAGACATTGTCCTGAAGGTGATCCGTTGTCCGGCAAGGATCGCTTTGCGCGGGCGCTCAATCTTCGTGGCGCAGGAACCGCGCGGCATCGCGGCGGACCGAGACCGCCCAGCGCAACTGCGCAGCGGTCTCGACCGCGCAGGGCCGTACCGCACGCAGCCGCGCCAGCGCGTCATCGGGGGCCTCGCCCGCCTCGATCATCAACCGCAAGGCGAGCATGCCCGAGCGACCGCACCCGCCCCGGCAATGCACCAGCACCCGTCCGCCCCCTGCCAGAGCCTTCAGGATCGCCCGGCTCAGCACCGCCCAGCGCCATTCGAACGCAGCATCCGGCGTGCCGAAATCGACGACCGGAAGATGCTCCCAGCGCGCGCCATGATCGGCGACAAAACTGGCAAGACGCCCGGCGCCAAGCGTCTCGAACTCGGCAACGGTCACCAGCGAGATCACCACCGAAGGCCGCCAATCGGCCAGATGGCTCAGGTCTCCGGCCAGATCGCCATCCGCGCCGGGGATCGCCGAAATTGCGAGGATGCCCCCGGCAACCGGAAGCGCGTGGAGAATCGTCATTCACAGGCTCTTGGCGTTGAAGGGGTCACATGCGCCGATGCTGCCCGATTCGCAGCCCTTTGCGAACCAGCTTTTGCGCAGGCCCAGGCTGCCGTGGGGAAAGCCATGCGATTGCGGCCCCTGCCGCGCGGCATAGGATCGCCCTTCGGAAACGCCTTGCCGTCGGGCGGGAAATGGGACCGGCCCGTCGGCCCCGAATGTTACGCCGGAATGATCCGTCCCGGCCACAAGACACGACCCCCGGAGATGTTCAGCCGGATTCGCGCGGCAGCCGGTTTACCTCTGACCCTGCGGCGCATACCTTGGCCGGGTCCAGATGCCCGAAAGGCCCCCGATGTCCGAGCAATCGCCCAAGTATCAGGTTCTCGCCCGCAAGTACCGCCCCGAGACTTTTGCCGATCTCGTCGGGCAGGACGCAATGGTGCGCACGCTCAAGAACGCCTTCAAGGCCGGGCGCATCGCGCAGGCCTTCATCATGACCGGCATCCGGGGCACCGGCAAGACCACCACGGCCCGCATCATCGCCAAGGGCATGAACTGCATCGGCCCCGACGGCACCGGCGGGCCGACCACCGAACCCTGCGGAAAATGCGAGCATTGCAAGGCAATCATGGAAGGCCGCCATGTCGACGTGATCGAGATGGACGCCGCCTCCAACACCGGCGTCGGCGACATCCGCGAGATCATCGATTCCGTGCATTACCGGGCGGCCAGTGCGCGCTACAAGATCTACATCATCGACGAAGTGCACATGCTGTCGACCAACGCGTTCAACGCGCTGCTCAAGACGCTCGAAGAGCCGCCCGCGCATGTGAAATTCATCTTTGCCACCACCGAGATCCGCAAGGTTCCGGTGACGGTGCTGTCGCGCTGCCAGCGTTTCGATCTGCGCCGCATCGAACCCGAGGTGATGATCGCGCTGCTGCGCAGGATCGCCGATGGCGAAACCGCCGAGATCACCGATGACGCGCTGGCGCTGATCACCCGCGCCGCCGAAGGCTCGGCCCGCGATGCCACCTCGCTGCTGGATCAGGCGATCAGCCATGGCGCCGGCGAGACCGGCGCGGATCAGGTGCGCGCCATGCTCGGCCTTGCCGACCGGGGCCGGGTCATGGACCTGTTCGAAAAGATCATGCGCGGCGATGCCGCTGGCGCACTGACAGAGCTGTCCGAGCAATATGCCGATGGCGCCGATCCGCTGGCGGTGCTGCGCGATCTGGCCGAGCTGACCCATTGGATCTCGGTGGTCAAGATCACGCCGGACGCCGCCGAAGACCCCACCATCGGCCCCGATGAACGCACCCGTGGCCTTGCGCTGGCGGCGAACCTTGGCATGCGGGCGCTGACGCGGATGTGGCAGATGCTGCTCAAGGCGCTGGACGAGGTGGCGCAGGCCCCCAACGCCATGATGGCCGCCGAGATGGCAGTGATCCGCATGACCCATGTCTCGGAACTGCCCTCTCCCGAAGAGCTGATCCGCAAGCTGTCCGATACCCCGCCCCCGCCGCCGCCCTCGGGGGGCGGCTATGCGCAGGCCCCCGCCGGGACCAGTGCAATGGGCGCGCCGATGCCGACCCATGCCGCGCCCACCGGCCCCGTCGCGCAGCATGGCAACGCCGTGCGGGCGCTGGCCGCCGATCAGGCGCTGGCGCGTTATCCCAGTTTCGAGCATGTGATCGAGCTGATCCGCGTCAACCGCGACGGGCTGCTGTTGGCGCAGGTCGAACGGCATGTGCGCCTTGCCGCCTACCAGCCCGGACGGATCGAATTCACCCCGTCCGACGGTGCGCCCGCCGATCTGTCCCAGCGTCTTGGCGCCGCGCTGCAACGCTGGACGGGCAACCGCTGGGCGGTGACGCTGGTCAATGGCTGCGACACCCCGACGGTCTATGAAAAAGACCACGCCGAAGAGCTGGCGCTGAAGGCCAAGGCCGCCGCGCACCCGCTGGTGATGGCGGCGCTGGCAGTGTTCCCCGAAGCCGAGATCCTTGCAGTGCGCACCCCCGAGGCGATCCAGCAAGAGGCGGTCGCCGAGGCCCTGCCCGAGGTCGAAGACGAATGGGACCCCTTCGAGGAAGACTGACCTAAGCGCCCACCATATGGCGTAGCCCGTCTTCGAGCGCCACGCGCGGCGCCCATTGCAGCAGCGCCCGCGCGCGCGTAATGTCGAGCACGCTGGAGCCGACCTCGCCCGCTTGCGGCTCGTGCTGCAAATCGAGGCTGCCGCCCGCCACGCGCGGCAGCAGTTCCGCCAGATCGGCCAGCGATGTGCCAACCCCGGTGCCCACGTTCAGCACCGTGACCGGCCCGGGAACCTGCACCGTGCAGCAGCGCTCGACCAGCGCGCAGAAATCCGACACGTGGATATAGTCGCGCAGCGACGTGCCGCCGCCGAACAGGCGGAACGGTTTGCCGCTGCGCAGCGCGTCGAGCAGAATCGTCACCACGCCAAAGCTCGGCCCCGCAGTTTCGGCACCATAGACATTCGCCACCCGCAGGATGGTCAGCCGGAAGCCATAGCGTTGCGCCAGAAACGACAGACCCTGCTCCACCGCCATCTTCTGCAGGGCGTACCAGCTTTTCGCCGCCAATGGCGCGTCTTCGGGGATCGGCAGCTGGTCGGTGTCGCCGTACACCCCGGCCGAGGACAGGTAGACCATGTGCCCCCGCCAGCCCTTGGCCAGCAGCTTTTCGGCGAACCGCAGCTGCGGTTCGATCTCGCGGCGCGACAGTTCGGCGAAATCGTTGAAATGCACCCGCGGGCTGGGCAGCCCGGCGCAATGCACGATGGTCTCGCCCCTCGGGCGCGGCATCCAGCCGGCGGTCAGCACTTCGGGGGTCGATATCTGCCGCAGCCCCCGCCCGCTGCGCGGCAGCGGTCGCCGCGCGACTCCCATCGCATCAAAGCCCGCGCCATGCAGATGCGACAGGATTTCAAACCCCAGAACGCCGGAACTTCCGGTGACGTAAATGGTCATGCACGCTCTCTTTGTTCGCAGCGCATCAAGGCCCGATGCGCAATCATCCCAGCGGGCCACGCGGTCTGGCGGCCCGGCCTGATATCCGCCGCCCATCCGTCAAGCGCAGAGGCGGGCCGAGGGCCGCAGCCTTGCCGCTCCCCGCGCCCGAACTGCGCCTCGATACGCCGTCCAAGGGCCGCCGCAGACAGCGCCAAAGCAAACTTGCCGCCGCCGATCACGATCGTCTTTCGCATGTCGTCTCCAAACCCGGTCGCCGCTGCCTTGCAAGGCCACAGGCCCCGCAAACGGGATAGGCCCAGCGCCCGCGCCAGACAAGCCCCGCACGATCACGGTGATGCTGTGACGAGGATGCGACGCTGGCACGGCACTTCAACCCCGCTCTGGTGGAATCCCTGCGACACGCTGGTCAGCCCGACAACCCTGCCCTAGGTTACTCCTGCGCCCTGCCCGGCGCATCGTGCCTTCCAGGCCCTATAAAGGACGATTAACAGTGACCTCCTGGCGCCGCCATGCCTGCAAGGGCATCCCCCAGACCGCCGCTCTCGGCCTCACCCTCGCGCTTGTTTCGGGACCGGTCGCGGCGCTCGACGACCTTGATTTCGACACGCCCGGCATGAGCGAAGACCTGCGATCGCAGATCAAGGCCTATTCGGCCCTTGCCGCCGCCGAAGGCGAAGACAGGGTGTCCGGGCAGGATATCCTTGCCGCCGCCCTGTCGGATTACGGCATTCTGACGGAAACGCTGTATGACGCGGGCTATTACGGCGGGGTGATCAGCATCACCCTTGACGGGCGCGAGGCGTCCGGCATTCCTCTGCTGGAAACGCCCGACACGGTTGGCACCGTTCGGGTCGAGGTCAGGCAGGGCCCCCAGTTTACCTTTGGCCGCGCCGACATCGCCCCGCTGGCACCAGAAACCACCCTCCCGGGCGGCTTTGCCAGCGGCGAAACAGCCGCGGCGAGCGTGGTGGGCGACGCCGCCGATGCCAGCATCGAGGCATGGCGTCAGGTCGGCCATGCCAAGGCCGAGATCGCGCAGGAATCCGTCACCGCCGATCACCGCGATTCGACGCTCGACGTGGCGATGGGCGTTGCGCCCGGCCCGCGCCTGACCTTCGGCGCGCTGAAGAACGTCAACGACAGCAGCGTGCGCAGCGCAGCGCGCCGCCGCATCGCGGGCATCCCGACCGGAGAGGTCTTTGACCCCGACGAGGTCGACGATGCGGTGCGCCGCCTGACGGCGACCGGCGCTTTCAGCACCGTCACGCTGCGCGAGGCGGAAACCCCCAACGCCGACGGATCGCTCGACATGCTGCTGAGCGTCAGCGATGCCAAGCCCCGCCGACTTGGCTTTGGCGCCGAGGTATCCTCGCTCGAAGGGCTGTCGCTGGAGACCTACTGGCTGCACCGCAACGCCCTTGGCGGGGCGGAACAGTTCCGCATCGATGCCGAGGTCTCTGACATTTCGGGCGAGACCGACCAGATCGACGCCAGCCTGACGGCGCGGCTTGAAGTCCCCGCTGCCGTGGCCGTCTGGGATCCGGACACCACCGCCTATTTCCAGTTGGCCCTCTCCTCCGAGAACGAGCCGACCTACCTGTCCAACAGCATCGAGCTGTCCACCGGCGTCTCGCGGCGCTTCAGCGACGAGCTGTCCGGCTCGCTTGGCATCGGGCTGCGCTATTCCGAGGTCGACGACGATCTGGGCTACCGCGACTTCCTGCTATTCACTTTGCCAACCACGCTGACCTGGGACAAGCGCGACAATGATCTCGATCCGAAATCAGGCTGGTACATTGACACCGACCTGACGCCTTTCGTGAACCTGACCGGGGCGGGCGACGGCGCGCGGCTGTATTCCGACATGCGCGGCTATTACGGCCTTGGCGCCGACAAGGGCACCGTGCTGGCAGGGCGGTTGCAGCTGGGCTCGGTCCTCGCCTCGCCGCTTGAAGATACACAGCCGGAATACTTGTTTTACTCCGGCGGCGCCGGATCGGTTCGCGGCCAGCCCTACCAGTCGCTGACCGTCGATCTGGGCGATGGCGACGAAACCGGCGGGCGCAGTTTTCTGGGTCTGTCGGGCGAATTGCGTCAGGACATCGGCGAAAGCTTTCAGGTGGTGGCCTTTGCCGACGCGGGCTTCATCGGGGCCGATTCGGCTCCGGGCAGCGATGGCAACTGGCATTCGGGCGCGGGCCTCGGGCTGCGCTACAAAACTGGCATCGGGCCGCTGCGCGTCGACGTGGCCGGGCCGACATCGGGCGACACCGGCAACGGTGTGCAACTTTACATCGGCATAGGTCAGGCATTTTGAAACGGCTCCTTCTCCTTCTTCCGCTGCTCTTCTGTCTGTCACTGCCTGCGGCTGCGCAGGATGACGACGGCGGCACCGCTCTGGAACGTCTGATCGAAAACGCGCTGTCATCGGATGGCATGGCGGTCAGCGTCAGCGGCTTTCGCGGCGCGCTCAGCTCGCAGGCGACGCTTGAGCGGATGACCATCGCCGACGATCAGGGCGTCTGGCTGACGCTGGAAAACGCCACGCTCGACTGGTCGCGCACGGCGCTGCTGCGCGGGCGCGTCGAGGTCAACGAGCTGTCGGCAGAGCGCCTCGCCCTCGTTCGTCTTCCGGCAAGCAGCGCCGCCCCCGCGCCCGAAGCCTCGGGCACCGCGTTTTCCCTGCCCGACCTGCCGGTCTCGGTGAACATCGGCACCTTCGCGATTGCCTCGCTGGAACTTGGCGCGCCGGTGATCGGCGAGCCGCTGAGCGCGCGGATCGATGGCGCGGCGCAGCTTGCCGACGGTGACGGCACCGTCGAGTTGAACCTGCAACGCACCGACGAGAAATCCGATGCCCTTCAGCTGTCCGGCAGCTATGCCAACGCCACCGAAGAGCTGACCATCGACGTCACTCTCGACGAAGCGGCGGGCGGCCTTCTGGCGACAAAGCTTGGTCTGCCAGGCGCACCGGCGTTGAACCTTCAGATCGAGGGCAATGGCCCGCTCGACGATTTCACCGCCGACATCGCGTTGGCCTCGGACGGCATCGACCGGCTGAGCGGACAGGTCACCTTGCAGGGCACCAATGATGGCGGGCGGGCCTTTGCCGCCGACCTGTCGGGCGATCTGCGCCCCTTCCTTCCCGAAGAGCAGCGCGCCTTTCTTGGCGAGCAGCAGGCGCTGGTGGCCAATGGCACGATGGAACCGACGGGCGCGCTGGATCTTGGCACCCTGCGGCTGACCACGGCGCAGGCGGCACTGAACGGGCGCGCCCGCATTGGCGCCGATGGCTGGCCAGAGCTTCTGGACCTGTCCGGGCGCATCGGCTCTGAGAACGGCCAGCCGGTGACGCTGCCCTTCACCTCGGCTGACACGCAGCTCAACGAGGCAACGCTGACGCTGAGCTATGATCGCGCGCAAGGCGACGGGCTGGTGCTGAATGTGCTGGCAAGCGGCGTCGCGCGCCCCGACATGACCATAGCGCAGGCACGTATCGACGTGACCGGAACCCTCTCGCCCGACACCCAGCCGGCGCAGATTGCGGGCACGCTGGATATGACCGTTGCCGGGCTGGACTTCACCGATGCCTCGCTGGCGCAGGCCACTGGCAGCGATCTGACCGGCACGCTGGATGTCGCTTGGCAACAGGGATCGCCCCTGACCCTGTCGAACATCGACCTGTCGGGCGCGGGCGTGAACATCGCCGGTGCCATCGGCTTTGACGGGCTCGTGCAAGGGCAAGACCCCACCATTTCACCCAATCTGCAAGCGCGGGTTGCCGGGCTGGACAGGTTTTCCGGGCTGGCTGGGCGCAGCTTGGGCGGTGCGGCCGATCTGGCGATCAAGGGCGATTACGAGCCGGTCTCGGGCCGGTTCGACCTAAGCGCGCAAGGCACCACAACCGACCTGATCACCGGCAGCGCGCAGCTTGACGGGCTGATGACCGGCGAGGTCAGCGTCAATGTCTCGGCGGCGCGCAACGAATCCGGCCTGTCGATCAGCGAAGCAAAGATCGACGGTCAGGCGCTCACGCTGGACGCTTCGGGGCGGCTTGTCACCGGGCAAAGCACCGCGCAATTCGATATCGCCCTGCCCGATCTGTCGCTGATTCAACCCGGCGCAACCGGCGGGCTGACCGCCAATGGCACGCTTCAGGAAGGCGAAGCGGCCTATGCGCTGGATCTGACGGCACGCGGCCCCGGTGGCCTGACGCTGGACGGCGTGCTGACCGCTGCCAAGGCGACAGACGGCAGCATCGCGGGCGGCGGCTTTACCGGCACACTCAACGCCAGCGACCTGTCGGCCTTTGCGGCGCTGGCGCAGCGCGAGCTGGCCGGGGCGCTGAACTTCGAGGGCACCGGCAACTACACGCTGGACACCGGCTATTTCGATGCCAAGGGCGCGCTGGTCACGCAGGACCTAAAGGTCGGCATCGATCAGGTCGACGGCCTGCTGCAAGGCACCACCCGCGCGCAGGTCGATGTTCTGCGCAACGCCGATGGCATCGTGATCAACGACGGGCGCATCAATGGCCCCGGCCTCACCGCCAACGCCTCGGGCACGCTCCTGACCGGCGACAGCCGCGCCAGTTTCGATATCGCCCTGCCCGATCTGTCGCTGGTCGCCCCCGGCGCGTCGGGCACCTTGACGGCGCAAGGCACGCTGGTCGAAGACGCCGGCACCTATACGCTTGACCTGACCGCCGCCGGACCCGGAGACACCCGCATCGACGGCACAGTGACGGCAGACAAGGCGGCGGATGGCTCCATCGCCCGCGTTGGTTTTGACGGCACTGCCGACGCGCGGCAACTGGCTGCGTTCTCGGACATCGCCGGGCGCACGCTTGGCGGCGGGCTGAGCTTTGACGGCACCGGCAGCTACACGCTGACCAACGGCTTCTTTGACGCCAAAGGCGACTTGGTGACGCAAGACCTTGTGGTCGGCATTTCGCAGATCGACGGGCTGCTGGCGGGCCGCACCACGGCCAACGTGGATGTGCTGCGCGATGACAGCGGCATCGTCATCAACGCGGCCCGCGTCGACGGGCCGGGCATCCAGCTCACCGCCGAGGGCACCATCGCGACCGGATCGTCGCGCGCCAGCTTCGATCTGACCCTGCCCGATCTGTCGCTGGCCGCCGCCGGCACGCCGGGCAGCGCCACTGCCACCGGCACCCTGACCGAAAGCGCCGACGCCTACCTTCTTGATTTCACCGCCGCCGGCCCCGGCCAGACGCGGGCGCAAGGCAGCGTCACGGCGACCAAGACCGCCGATGGCGGCGTCGGCACGATCAGCTTTGACGGCACGGCGGGGGCGGACAGCCTGTCGGATCTCGCGCCTCTGGTGGGGATGAACCTGCGCGGATCGCTGAGTTTTGACGGCACCGGCAGCTTTACCCCGGCGAGCGGCGCATTTGGCGCCGATGGTACTCTGACCACGCAGGGGCTTGGGCTTGGCATCCCCACCGCTGACGCGCTGATCGGCGGCACTGGCCGCGCGGTGATCAAGGCCAGCCGCGACGAGGCTGGCACCATCACCGTCAGCCAGCTTGACGTCAGCACCGGGCAGATCACTGCCAGCGCCTCGGGCAGCCTAGATGCGCAGGGCGGCAGCCAGCTGAGCTATGACGTGGCGCTGGCCAATCTTGGCGTCATCGTGCCGCAGCTTCCGGGCCGTGCCACGGCGCAGGGCACGCTGGGCGCCAACGGCTCGGGGCCTTACAACATCAACACGCAGATCACCGCTCCGGGCGGCACGCAGGCGCGCATCGCGGGCAGTCTCGCGCGCGATTTCGCCACGGCGAACCTGACCATCGACGGCGCGGCGCCGCTGAACCTTGCCAATAGCTTCATCGAGCCGAACCTGCTGAACGGCATCGCCCAGCTAAACCTGTCGCTGAACGGCCCGCTGGCGGTGTCGTCGCTGTCGGGCAACGTGACGGTGCGCGGCGCCGAGATGGTGCTTCCCGGCCCGGCCCTGTCGCTGGCCGGGCTCAACCTCGATGCGCAGCTTGGCGGCAATCGGGTCGATCTGACGCTGGACGCAAGCCTGTCGACACGCGGCACCATTCGCACCACCGGCACCATCGGGCTGACGGCGCCCTATCAGGCGGATCTTGCGGTGCAGTTGCAGAACCTGCTGCTCGAGGACCGCAGGCTGTATCAGGCGACCGCGGGCGGCACCGTCACCGTGCAGGGGCCCTTGCTGACCGGCCCGTCGATCGGCGGAGACATCCTGATCGACGAGGCCGAAATCCGCATTCCGGAAACCGGCCTTGGGCCGGGTAGCCGCGACTTCACCCTCACGCATATCGCCGAACCCGCCGATGTGCGCGCAACCCGCGATCGCGCCGGTCTGCTGAATCAGGACAGTCAGGACAGCGGCGGCGCCGGCTACGTGCTGCCGCTGAACCTGACGATCCGGGCGCCGGGGCAGATCTTTGTCCGCGGTCGCGGGCTGGATGCGGAGCTCGGCGGCAGACTTGTGCTGCGCGGGACCACCGCCGATATCGTGCCCGAAGGCCGCTTCGAGCTGATCCGCGGACGGCTGGACATCCTTGGCCAACGGCTGACGCTCGACACGGCAACGCTGACCATGACCGGCGATTTCATCCCGTCCCTCGACGTCGAGGCGACCACCCAGCGCGCCGACACCGAGATCACCATCGCGGTCAGCGGCGAGGCGACCTCGCCCGAGGTCAGCTTTTCCTCCAGCCCCTCCCGGCCCGAGGAAGAAGTGCTGGCGCTGCTGCTGTTCGGGCGCAACGTCGCCGAGCTGAGCGCCTTTCAGGCCTTGCAGATCGCCTCGGCGGTCAACACGCTTGCGGGCAAGGGGGGCGATGGCATCGTCGGCAACCTGCGCAAGGGCTTCGGGCTGGATGATCTGGACGTGACCACCGATTCCGATGGCAATGCAGCGCTCAGCCTTGGCAAGTACATCACCGATCAGATCTACACCGATGTCGAGGTCAAAAGCTCGGGCGAGACCGCGGTGAACCTGAACATCCAGCTCAAGCGCAATCTCAAGGCCAAGGCCTCTGTCACCTCGGCCGGTGACAGCGGCGTAGGCATCTACTACGAAAAAGACTATTGATTTCAGTCGGGCGGCCCGTTGTGGGCCGCCCGCTCTTGCCAAAGGCGCGGCAAAGGCGGAACTAGACGTCATGCGCTACACCCTGAGACAGATCGAATATTTCATTGCCACCGCCGAAGCGGGGTCGATCACGCTTGCCGCCGAGCGCATCAACATCTCGCAGCCGTCGATTTCCACCGCCATCTCGCAGCTGGAAACCGAACTGGGCGCGCAACTGTTCCTGCGCCGCCACGCGCAGGGCCTGTCGCTGACCCGCACCGGACGCGACTTGCTGATCGAAGCGAAACAGCTGATGGATCAGGCGCAAAAGCTGTATCACACCGCATCCGAGGCCACCGAAATGGTGCGCGGCACGCTATCTCTGGGCTGCCTTGTGACCTTTGCGCCGATGGTGCTGCCCGAGGTGGCGCACAGCTTTGCCACCGATTATCCCGGCGTGCGGGTGCTGCCGCAGGTGGCCGATCATGAAAAGCTGCTGAACGATCTGCATCGCGCCGAGCTGGACGTTGCGCTCAGCTACGATCTGCAACTGCCGGATGATTACGACTTCATTCCACTGGCCGAGCTGCCGCCCTATGCGCTGGTCGGCGAGAGCGATCCGCTGGCGCAGGAAACCGCCGTGACGCTGCAGGAGCTGGCCGAACAGAACCTCATCCTGCTCGATCTGCCGATCTCGCGCGATTACTTCCTTGCGCTGTTCGCCCGCATGGGGCTGACGCCAAAGATCGCCGGGCGGCTTCAGCAACAAGAGGTGATCCGGACCATGGTGGCGAACCGCTTCGGCTATTCCATCGCCAACATCCGCCCCAAATCGACCACGGCGCTGGACGGGCGCGCGGTGCGGCGTCTGCGCATCGCCGGCGATCACAAGCCGATGCGGCTGGGGCTGCTGCGCGCCGCACGCCAAGAGCCAACGCGACTGGTCAGCACCTTCATGGACCATTGCCGGACGCTGATCTCCAACAGCTATATCCCGGGGATGGAGCCGCCGATCCTCGATCCTAAACGGGTGCGGTAAGGCACTGCCGACCCTGCAAGATCTGGCTGCGCCTCATGACCAGCCGCTGTGCGGATATTGTTCACCCGCAGCAAAGATCTTCCCGTCATTACGGCCCCTGAAGAGGTGGGCGGACAGCAGAACGCCCTGGAACGCTCCGGCCGCTGTCGTTGACCGGAAAACATCGCCGTGTCTAATCTAGCTGATCGGACAAGGAATGCATGATGGGCCCGGATACGGACGACAAGAAACGCAAGGATCTTAACGCCGCCGAAATCGGGGCATTGGCACACCTTTACCGCGCCGAGGTCTACCGCTCGACGATCTGGCGAACGCGTCTGGATACCACGACAAATTGGTCGGTGGTGACGTTGGGGATCGCCTTGTCGATTACCTTTGCAGCGCCCACGGCATCTGCACTGCCACTTGTCCTCGTTGGCGTGTTGCTTTTGTTCTTTCTGATGGTCGAAGCACGCAGGTATCGCTTTTTCAATGTCTGGCGCGCACGCTGTCGCTGGATAGAGACCCATTTCTACGCCCCAATGCTGGACGGCGGGGATTTGCATCTGGAAGAAAACTGGCAGAAAACACTGGCAGAAGATTACTGGCGGCCGAAATACCACGTCAGCCTGATAATCTCGGTGGGGCGCAGGGTCAGGAACACCTATCTCTGGATATTATTGATCCAGGCGCTTGCCTATATGGGAAAAATCATTGTGCACCCTGAACCCGCGATTTCCGTTTCGGAAGTCATGGGAAGAGCATCTGTCGGGCCAATATCCGGAGAAATCGTGGTCGCCTTGGGTCTTCTTTACATTTTCAGTTTGGTCGCGATAGCGTTGTGGAGCTACGTTCACGACCGCGGACGAGCATTGCGCGGAGAGCGGAACAGTGGCAGCAGCATGGGCTGACTAAGGTCAGGATGCGTTAATTTTGTGCGGACGGCATGAGTCACGGCTTCGAAGACGCAGCTGTGACATGAGCATTCTCTACTGGCTGACCGACGCGCAGATGGCACGCTTGGCCCCTTTCTGCCCCAAGCCTCATGGCAAGCCTCGCGTTCACTGCCCGGCAGGGCATTGCACAGCAATCTCCCGAGAGGAATGACAGGCGGGTTCTGAGCGGGATTACCTGCATCAATCGCAATGGCTTGCGTTGGCGCAGAGTATGGTCCGCATAAGACGCTCTGCAGCCAGTGGAAACGTTGGAGCGGGAAAGGCGTCTTCGCCCAGATGATGGCCAGGCTGGCCTCGGCCGTCTGATTGGTCGAACCAAAGGCGGCATGAATACCAAGCTGCACGCCATCTGCGACAGTCAGGGACGAGCGATCGACTTGTTCGACACCGCCGGACAGGTCAGCGATGACATCGGCGCGCGCGCATTGCTCAGCGGCCTACCAAAACTTCAAATGGCTGCTCGGGGATCGTGGCTACGACGCTGACCGGTTCAGAGAAGCGTTGCAGGACGAGGGTATACGCGCCTGTATCCCGTGCCACAAACAATGCAAGACAGCCGTGAAATACCCTTCTCGGGACATTGCTTTGCAATGCCCTGCCGGGCAAGAGACAAGCGCCGTAACTGGATCGAGATCATGTTCGGCAGACTCAAGGACTGGAGGCGTGTGGCCACCCGCTACAACCGCTGCCCCAAGGTCTTCCTCTCCACCATCGCGCTCGCGGCTCTCGTCATCTTTTGGGTATGAATCCTGACCGAAAGGAAATTGGCCAAGCTCGCTGGGGGAAGTACCCCTGTTGTGTAGATTGGCCGAAAAGCCCGATCATGTGGGCGCCAGGATTGCAGCCCCCTAAATCCCTAGCATCATCACCCCGAAGAGCAGATCGCCAGCGCGTTTTTCAACAGCACCGGCTCAAAGCAGACATGGCAGGGCCATGCGCCCGCAGCTTCGAATGATCACCATCAATCACCAGCAGACGTCCGCCCCGTCGAGGCGGACGCCTGTCGTGCGGGTCAGTCCGGGATCACCGCCGTGCCGTCGATCTCGACCAGCCAGTCGGGGCGGGCCAATGCGCTGACCACGAGGCCGGTCGACACCGGGTACACGCCCTTGATGTATTCGCCCATGGTCCGGTAGACCGCCTCGCGGTGGCGCACGTCGGTGATGTAGACGACGACCTTGACCAGATGCTCCATATCGCCGCCCGCCTCTTCGATGAGCTGCTTGATGTTCTGCATGACCTTGTGGGTCTGTTCGACCGGATCATGGCTTTCGATGTTCTTGGCATCGTCAAGGTTCTGCGGGCATTGCCCGCGCAGATACACCGTCTTGCCCCCCTGCGTGACCACGGCCTGACACAGGTCGTTGTCGAGGTTCTGCTCGGGGTAGGTTTCCTTGGTGTTGAACGTGCGGATCCGCGTATGTGCCACGGGGTGGTCTCCTGTTTAGCCTTGCGCCGCGGCGGGGGCCGCCTGCGCGTTGGCGTCGTCGTGATAGGTGAAATAGGCGTGCCGGATGGCGATCTGGTCGGCCACGTGTTTGGCGTCGTGCCAGACACCCCAGATAAAGGACGAGCCGCGCCGCGATTGCCACGGCAGGCCAAGGAAGTAGATCCCCGGCTCCTCGGACACACCGCGGCGGTGGATCGGGCGGCCCTGCGCGTCAAAGGTCGGTGCTTCGATCCAGCTATAATCCTGCACGAAGCCGGTGGCCCAGAGGATCGTGCCGATGCCCTCGGCAGCAAGGTCTAGCTCGGTGATCGGGTGGGTCATGCACTCGGGATCGGGGCGGATCACCCGCGCCTCGGGCTCTTCGGGCAGGTCGAGCCCGTTGCGCGCCACATAGGCGTCGGCGGCGTCGAGCAGCGCAAGGTAGTTGTCGTCTCCGCCCTTGACCATCTGCGCGATATTGCCAAGGAAGCTGACCTTGCCCGAGGCATAGCCTTCGGTGCGGCCCAGCAGGGTGATGCCTTCGCCAGCGAGGCGGCGAAAATCGATGGTCTCGCCGCCGCGCGCACCGCTGACGGCGATGGTCACATGCTCGGCGCCTGCAGGCGGGGTCGCCAGATCCCACAGCCCGAGCACCCCGAGCCACCAGACAAAATCCCGCCCCCGGTAGGCCCGCGGCGGCCGATCATGCGGCCCCACCGACAGGAACACCTTGCGCCCGGCGCGGTTCAGCTCGTCGGCGATCTGCACGCCGGACGAGCCGGCGCCAACCACCAGCACCGCGCCCTCGGGCAGCTGAGCGGGGTTCTTGTAGCCCGACGAGTGCATCTGCATCACCGGCGCGGCGTCGTCGATCACCGCCGGGATCACCGGCTTTTGAAACGGGCCGGTGGCGGCCACCACGTTCAGCGCCTCGTAATCGCCATGCGAGGTTTCCACGAGAAAGCCACGCTGCGAGGGCAGTTTCGAGACCCGCTTGACCTCGACCCCGCAGCGCACCGGCGCGTCGATCTTACGGGCGTAATCGACGAAGTAATCGGCGACGGCATCCTTGGGGACAAAATCATCCGGCCCGCCGGGAAATTCCAGCCCCGGAAAGCGGTCGTGCCAGGCCGGGCCGTTCGCCACCAGCGAATCCCAGCGCTCGGAGCGCCAGCGTTCGGCGATGCGGGCGCGTTCCAGCACCAGATGCGAAATCCCCGCGCGGCCCAGATGTTCGGACATGGCAACGCCCGCCTGCCCGGCTCCGACGACGATGGTATCTATGGTCTGCGGCATGTCTCGTGGTCCTTCCTGCGGTGGCGCATGGCCCTGTCATACCCGGATCGTGACTTTCAGAAAATTAATATGTATTGCAGCGCTGCATAGGTTGAGCCAAAGCCGCGCCGCGGGCAAAAAACCACCGACGCCCCCGCCCGGCCCGCTTCGGACCGGTCGCAGGCTCAGCCGTCGAGCTCGTGGAACTTGCGCGCGAAATAGGCCAGCGCAGAGCCGCCCTCGGATTGGGTGACTTCGACCACCTCGCAGAAAATCACCTCATGCGTGCCGACGACGGCGCGCTGCGACACCTTGCAATCAAAGCTGACCACCGCATCCCTCAGCACCGGGGCACCGCTTGCGCCGGTGCCGAACTCGGCCGAAGCAAACCGATCCGCCATCGGCTTCTTGCCGCCGAAGATCATCGCCAGATCCTGATGCTCCGGGCCGAGCGTGTTCACGCAGATCGCGTCATTGGCCAGAAACGACGGCGCTGCCGAGGACGAGCGGTTGACGCAGACCAGCAGCGTCGGCGGCGTATCGGTGACCGAACACACCGCCGAGGCGGTCAGCCCCGCCTTCCCCGCCGGGCCATCGGTTGTCACGATGTTCACCGCGCCGGCAAGGCGGGCCATGCCATCGCGAAACATCGTTTGCGTCAGGGCAACGGGGTCGGAAATCTGGGTCGGGGCGGTCTTTGTCATGGGTCTTTCTTTCGGCGAGAGGAGCTGTCCCCATGCCATATAGCGCGGTTGGCGGCAGGGCACGCGAACATGCCCTGCCATCAGGCATCAATCCTTGTAATCCGGGCATTCCGCATCAAGAATAAGCTTCATCTCCTCGAAATGCGCGATGCAGAAGTCGCCGATCGTCTCCCAGTCCTGCGCGGTCTGTTCGGCGTCGGCCTCGGACAGCGTCAGCAGCGGGCGGCCAGTGGACATCGCCGCAATGACGGTCTGCGCGGCGCGATCGAAGGTATAGATGTCGTCCCATGCCTCGCCCATGGTGGGGGCGGTGATCATCACGCCGTGATTGCCCATCAGCAGCCGCGACTTGTTGCCCATCAGCCCCGCCAGCCGCGCACCTTCGGCATCGGAATTGGCCATGCCGCCATAGCCCAGATCGATCGCCAGACGATTGTGATAACGCGCCGAGTTCTGGTCGATGGCCGGCATCCCCGGCGGGTCGATCGAGGCCAGCGCCGTGGTCATGATCGGGTGCAGATGCATGACGACACGGGCGGCGGGGCACAGCTTGTGCACCTGTCCGTGGATCTTCATCGCCGTCGTGTCGACGTTGTCATGCACCGTGCCGTCGTTGAGATCGACCAGCACCATGTCGGACGCCTTGACCCGGCCCCAGTGCATCCACTTGGGGTTGATCAGGAAACGCATCCCGTCAGCGCTGAGCGCGATGGAATAATGGTTGGCGACGGCTTCATTCATCCCAGCCCGCGCGGTCATGCGCAGGGCGGCGGCAAGGTCGATCCGGGCCTGTGTCTCGTCGATGATGTCTACGCGTGCGTCCATCTGATGTATCCTTTCTTGCCGCCGCGACGGATCTGCGCCAGCTCCATCGCGCCGAAAAAGATCAGCACGATCAGCAGCACGACAACAGAGGCCGCGGCGAGTATCGGGTTTGTTTGCAGGTTTATGCTGTCCCACATCTGTCCGGGAAGCGTTGTTTTCAGGCCGCTGCCCAGCAAAAGGGCAACGACGCCTTGCAGGACTCCGCTGCGCCCGGACCGGGTCAGCGCCCGGCTACGCAGCACCAGCAGCCTCCCCGGCGCGGCGCGCCACACCGGGTTCAGCGGCTGCCGCGCCCGAGGCACCGCCATGGCCGAGGCCGCAAGTTCAGCCATTCACCGCCGCCTTCTGCGCCATGACATGACGGTTTTCGGGGCGCGGCAGGCCCAGATGCTCGCGCAGGGTGCTGCCGGTGTATTCCTCGCGGAAGATGCCGCGCTGTTGCAGGATCGGCACGACCTTTTCGACGAAATCGGTGAGGGTCGAGGGGATCACCGGGAAGGTGATCATGAAACCGTCGCAGGCCTCGCGGTCGAGCCATTCCTGCATCAGGTTGGCGATTTCCTCGGGCGAGCCGAACAGCGTGACCTTGGCGCGGGTGTATTGCTGGCAGATCTCGCGCAGGGTCAGGCCGCGGCGGATCATCCCCGCCACCTCGTCGAAATACGAGCGGTGATAATTCGACTCCGCCGGGATGCGATCAACCGGCACCGGCTCGTCAAGCGGCAGGTCCGACAGGTCGGTTTCGATATCCTGCTTGATGCGCAGCAGGCCGACATCCGGGTGGATCAGCGCCTGCCATTTGTCGACCCGGGCCTTGGCCTCTTCGGCGCTCTCGCCCACCACGATGGTCGCCCCGGCCATGACCTTGAGGTGATCTGGGTTGCGGCCATATTTCGGCATCCGCGATTTCTGATCGGCGTAAAAGGCGATGGCCTCGTCGATATTGGTGGCCACGCCGAACACCGCCTCGGCGGTCTGCGCGGCGAATTCCTTGCCCGCCTCGGACCCGCCGGCCTCAAGGATCACCGGGTAGCCCTGCGGCGGGCGCGCGATGTTCAGCGCACCGTTGACCCGGAAGAATTCCCCCTCGTGATCGACCAGATGCATTTTGGCCGGATCGAAATTGAGCTGATTTTCCTTGTCATAGATAAAGGCATCGTCTTCCCATGTGTCCCAGAGCGCGGTGACCACCTCGTAGAATTCCTTGGCTTTGGCATAACGCTTGGCGTGCGGCGGCAGGCGGTCTGCGCCAAAGTTGCGGGCAGCGAAATCATTGGCCGAGGTCACGACGTTCCAGCCCGCGCGCCCGCCCGAGATATGATCGAGCGAGGCAAAAAGCCGGGCAAGATTGTAAGGCTCGTAAAAGCTGGTCGAGGCGGTGGCGGCCAACCCGATCTTCGACGTGGCCCCGGCAAGCGCCGTCAGCAGGGTGATCGGCTCGAGCTGGTTCATGTACATCGGCGAGCGCGCCCACGTCTCGATGTCGCCAGTGCGGCAGGCCGGCGTATCGGCGATGAAGTAGAAATCGAATTTCCCACGCTCGCAGATCTGCGCGATGGTCTTGAAATATTCGATGTCGGTGGGCGAACCGGGGTCGGCCTCGTCGGTCAGCCAGGCAGCGGCGTGCTGGCCGTAGGCTTCGATCAGGGTTGCGATGGCGAGCTGCTTCTTGGTCATCTTCTGCTCTTTCAAGGACACAAAGGACACAGGGGACCGGACGCGGCGAAAGCGATCATCGCCGCGCCCGCAGGGCTGCGGGCCTTAGCCCGTCAACAGCCATTGGTTGAAACGCCCGACGAGCGGGTCATGATTGTCGCCCCGGTTGTCGCTGTCCATCGGGTCAGGCCCTTGATGGTCACGGGGACGGGCGGTAGTATCTGTGCACGCTCGGCGGAGATGAAGTCATAGGCGTCATGGGCCGGCGGGCGGTTGGCGGCGGCCACACCGCCCCGATGGATGGCACGACACGAGGCGGCGACAGTCGTCATAAAGGCATCACTCCATGCTGGATCGGATCAGCGCCGGTCTTGAATTCGCCGCACACAAGCGAGCGCGGATCGGTCTGCCCTTGCCGCCCTCCTAGACCCCGACACGCTGTTAAGCAGAGCTGCACAAAACCAGATCCGTCAGCGTGTCAAAGAAGACCCCGCGCCGCCCGGTTGCCGGGCCTTGCGGGAAAGGCGGCAAGACGACCGAGGCGCCCTGCCCGATCAGACAAGCACCGCCGCACTGCGGCGTAAAATATCAAAAACAGCAGCATTGGTTAGGACCAGCCTATGCTTGCCCGGCAGATGACTTAGGGCCGAGCTATGCCTTGCGGCAGGACTTCTGGTTTTACGTCTCTGGACATCTGGCCTGCGAGGACGCGTCTGCACCGCGCAGACGGTTTTCCCTCAGCCGCAGCGATCCTGCCGCACAGGAGCGACCACACAGACGCGACAACGTTTCCAACGCGATGTTGGGGCACCCGCGCTTCCCCGCGTAGAGCTGTCGGCGCTTGATGCCATACCGTGTGAAGAGATGCAGCTGGAGATCAAGCGTCGCCGCAGCGACACTGGCACCACCTTCATCCTTGCCCCCACGACCAGATAGAGGCGCTGGCCCTGCCCGAACGCATCTGCCCAGCTTCCTGCCCCCCCGAAACATACGGCGCGCCGCACTCGGCCTTCGCGGCGGATTTCATGGGGATTTCAATTATCTACAACGGCGCGAAGACTGCAAAGCGCCGGCAGGCACCGTTGCCGACACGATCCACGCCGGATCGGTAACCGGCTTCTGGTGACGACAGCTGGAAAAGACATCATCTTGCGCCAGCAGGCTTGCACGACGCTGCCGATCAGCTGCGCCCGGCGCTTCGGCCGGGATAAACCCCGCGCGCAATTCCTTTTGCGCGAGGTTTAAGCTGCCCTGCCGGATCAGGCACCCTTGCGGCGTAGTGCACCAAGCGCGGCCAGCCCAAGGCCAAGCATCCAGACTCCGGCCGGCAGCGGCACTGGCGAGACCGGCGACACCTCGAAGCTGGTGAGGTTGCCATAGGCCGCCGGACTGTAACCCGACGTGGTCCCACCAAAGCTGTAAAGCCGCATGTACTCGCCGTCGGTGTCGCCCCCTTGGTTGTAGCTCAGATTTGTCGACAGGCGCGGCCCCGACAGGTGCTGGATGTCGACCAGAAGATCGCCCTGAGACGCATCATAGGCAAAGCTGCCGTTGAAGGTGATGGCACTGCCGCCGACGAGACTGCCATTCAACGTGATCACATCGAAGATCGTGGCATCGCTGCCGGCGTTCGAGGCAAAGGTGCTGCTCATGCTGCCTAGCGAGGTAGCCGCCGTGGACAGGCTCAACTGGTAGATGCTGTTGGCGAATGCACTGGTCGGGGAATTATCCGCGACGAAAAAGCTTAGCGACGTGATGTCATTCACCCCGGAAAACAGCGCAGAGCTGTACATCTGCTGATAGCGGGTGACGCAGCCAAAGGTGCAATCAGCGCTATTCGCGGTGCCGTTGCCATCGGCGATCACGGTGGCGGCGTGCGCCGAAGACACCGCGGCGATCGCAAGACCGACGCAAGTGGCGAGTGTTCTGAATTTTTGCAAGTGGCCGCTCCATGAAATGCTGTCAGACGATCGCACGCATGGAATGATTAAATGGTTAACTCATTGCATGAAATTTTGGCAAAACAGCCCGTACACCCCTGAACGGCAGGCCAATACAAAAAAGGCCCCGCGCAGAACGCTGCGCGGGGCCTTTCGGTTGCCAGAGATCTGCACCGCTTAATGCGCGGCGATCAGACCCATGCTTTCCAGCTTCAGGATCACCTGATGCGCGCAGTTGTCGACATCGACATTCTCGGTCTCGACCGACAATTCGGGGTTCTGCGGCACGTCATAGGGATCAGAGATCCCGGTGAATTCCTTGATCTTGCCCTCACGCGCCAGCTTATACAGGCCCTTGCGGTCCCGGCGCTCGCATTCCTCGATGCTGGTGGCAACGTGGATTTCGATGAAGGCGCCGAACTGTTCGACATCCTCGCGCACCGCGCGGCGGGTCGCCGCATAGGGCGCGATCGGCGCACAGATCGCGATGCCGCCGTTCTTGGTGATTTCCGACGCGACATAGCCGATGCGGCGGATGTTCAGGTCGCGGTGCTCTTTGGAAAAGCCCAGCTCCGACGACAGGTTCTTACGCACGATGTCGCCATCGAGCAGCGTCACCGGACGCCCGCCCATTTCCATCAGCTTGGTCATCAGCGCGTTGGCGATGGTCGATTTGCCCGACCCCGAGAACCCGGTGAAGAACACGGTGAAGCCCTGCTTGGAGCGCGGCGGCTTGGTGCGGCGCAGCTCCTTGACCACCTCGGGGAACGAGAACCATTCGGGGATCTCGAGACCCTCTTGCAGGCGGCGACGCAGTTCGGTGCCCGAAATGTTCAGGATCGTGACATTTTCCTTGTCGGCGATCTCATCATTGGGTTCGTACTGGGCGCGTTCCTGCACATAGACCATGTGTTTGAACGGCACCATTTCGATGCCCATCTCGGCCTCGTGCTCCTTGAACAGCTCTTGCGCGTCATAGGGCCCGTAGAAGTCTTCGCCCTGGCTGTTCTTGCCGGGGCCAGCATGATCGCGGCCGACGATGAAATGGGTCACGCCGTGGTTCTTGCGGATCAGCCCGTGCCAGACCGCCTCGCGCGGGCCGGCCATGCGCATGGCAAGCGGCAGCAGCGACATCGCGGTGGTCGAGGCCGGGTATTTGTCGAGCACAGCCTCGTAGCAGCGCACGCGGGTGAAGTGATCGACATCGCCGGGCTTGGTCATGCCGACAACCGGGTGGATCAGCAGGTTGGCTTCGGATTCGCGCGCGGCGCGGAAGGTCAGCTCCTGATGGGCGCGGTGCAGCGGGTTGCGGGTCTGGAACGCAACAACCTTACGCCAGCCGAGCTTGCGGAAATAGGCGCGCAGTTCGTTGGGCGTGTCACGACGGGCGCGGAAATCGTAGTGCACCGGCTGCTGGATGCCGGTGATCGGGCCGCCAAGGTAGACCTTGCCCGCGGTGTTGTGCAGGTAGTTGACCGCCGGATGCGCATCGTCGTCGGCGCCAAAGACCTTTTCGGCCTCGCGCGCCTTGTTCGGCACCCATTTGTCGGTGACGGTCATGGTGCCGAGGATCACGCCTTCCTGATCGCGCAGCGCGATGTCCTGATCGATCTCGATGCTGTCGGCGAATTTCTCCGACACGTCCAGCGTGATTGGCATCGGCCAGAGCGTACCGTCTGCCAAGCGCATGTTCTCGACGACACCGTCGTAATCCGCTTCGGACAGGAACCCCTTGAGCGGGAAGAAGCCGCCGTTCATCAGCAGCTCGAGATCGCAGATCTGGCGCGGGGTCAGATCGAGCGAGACAAGCTCCGCCGCCTCGACCTTCAGTTTCTGCGCGCTGTCATAGGAAACGTATAGCTCGGGGATCGGAGCCAGATTGGCGGACATGGTCATGAACAGATCTCTCGTCAAGGAAGTCGAAATGCGGTGCCGCGGACGGTATAAATTGGCTTTAGCCACGCAAGCAGGTTGATTTCAACCCGCTTGCGCAAGAATGGAACGATGGTCCCGGATATGCGGCAAACTCTCGCCATCCGGACCGGGTCTTGAAGATTATTTAGATGAATAATCTTCGGCGACGCCAAAGTCTCCTAGAATTTTCGCAGGAAAATCCCCGGAGCCCGGTATCAATGCGTTGCCTCAACGGGGGCGCCGTAGCCCAGAGGCTCGGATTCGTCCTTGCCCGAATCCAGCCCCTGCTCGGCCAGCCAGCGTTCCGCATCGAGCGCCGCCATGCAGCCCATGCCCGCCGAGGTGACCGCCTGACGATAGACGTGGTCGGTCAGATCGCCTGCGGCAAACACCCCGGGAACCGAGGTTTCGGTGCTTCCGGGCCGAACCTTCACGTAGCCGCCCATATGGGTTTCCAGCTGATCCTTCACCAGCTCGCTCGCAGGCGCATGGCCGATGGCGATGAACACGCCCTTGCAGGGAATCTCGGCAATCTCGCCGCTGCGCACATCCATGGCACGCACCGCCGTGACGCCCTTGGGGTTGTCCTCGCCCACGACCTCTTCGAGCTGGTGATGCCAGAGCGTCTTGATCTTTGGGTGCTTGAACAGGCGGTCCTGCAGGATTTTCTCGGCGCGCAGCTCGTCGCGGCGGTGGATCAGCGTCACCTTGCTGGCAAAATTGGTCAGGAACAGCGCCTCTTCGACAGCAGTATTGCCGCCGCCAACCACCACGATTTCCTGACCGCGATAAAAGAAGCCA
Organism: Salipiger sp. 1_MG-2023; assembly: GCF_030547555.1. Classification (NCBI taxonomy): domain Bacteria; kingdom Pseudomonadati; phylum Pseudomonadota; class Alphaproteobacteria; order Rhodobacterales; family Roseobacteraceae; genus Salipiger; species Salipiger sp. 1_MG-2023. The sequence goes on from NZ_JAUOQN010000001.1 coordinate 190,830, forward strand.
TCGCAGGTCGCGCAGGCCGACACGCCAAAGCCCTTGTAGGCCTCTTCCGACGCCAGCCCCAGCCATTTCGCCCGCGCGCCGGTGGCAAGGATCACCGCGTCGGCGGTATAGGTCGCGCCGCTGTCACCCTTGGCCACGAAGGGGCGCACCGAACAGTCAAGCGACGTGATGATGTCCGAGATGATCTCGGTGCCCATCGCCTTGGCGTGAGCTTCCATGGTGACCATCAGTTCGGGGCCCTGAACTTCGGTGTGACCGGGCCAGTTCTCGACCTCGGTCGTGGTGGTCAGCTGGCCACCGGGCTCTAGCCCCTGCACCAGAATCGGCGAGAGCATGGCGCGCGCAGCATAGATGCCAGCGGTATAGCCCGCCGGGCCGGAGCCGATGATCAGGGCCTTGGTGTGGCGTGTGTCGGACATGAGGGAGCCTCGCAGCAGGTTTCGGTCTGGAATCTTTATCAGTCGCACTGCATATAAAGATGCGAACGGCGCGCGCAAACCCCGGGCGGAAAAGCTCGTCTGCGCGCGACATATCGTTAACAATCTTTCGTCAGAGCGAAACTTTATTGCGCCGCCGACCGGCGATGCTATAACAATCGCGAAATACCAAAAGGACTCGCCATGCCCGGCAACCGGCTCGATCCGATCGACCGCAAGATTCTGGCCGAACTTCAGGCGGACGGCCGCATGACCAACGTCGAGCTGGCCAAGCGCGTCGGAATCAGTGCGCCGCCCTGTCTGCGCCGAGTCCGCACCCTTGAGGAACAGGGGTTCATCCGCGGATACCACGCCGATGTCGACCCCCGCGAGCTGGGTTTCGAGGTGCAGGTGTTTGTCAGCGTCGGGCTGCAAAGTCAGGCCGAAGCCGATCTGCGCGTGTTCGAAGACCGCTGCCGCGCCTGGCCGCTGGTGCGCGAATGCCACATGCTGAACGGCGAGGTGGATTTCATCCTCAAATGCGTGGCGCCTGACCTGTCGACCTTCCAGTCCTTCCTGACCGGCCAGCTGCTGACCGCCGACAACGTCGGATCGGTCAAGACGTCGCTGGTGATCCGCGGCGCCAAGGACGAGCCGGGCGTGCCCTTTGATGTGCTCGAGGAACGGCTCAGCCGCTCCGCCTGATCACGACGCGATCAGCGCGTCGATCGCGGCGCGCGTGGTGCGGGTCATGCTCAGCTCGCCGAAATCCTGCATCACGCCGATGTTGGGGAACATTCCCAGAAACAGCCCGCGCAACGCGTCGGGCAGCGGCTTGGCCATGGCCTTGCCGGGGTGATAGCTTTCCATCTCGATGCCGCCGACCCGCAGCGTGCCGTGACGCGGCACCATCAGGTGATACATCTGCACCGCTCCTGCCGGGGTGATCTGCACGATGCGCTCGCCATCGGCGAATTCCGACACCGGCACCAGCACCCTGTCCTGCCCGATCAGGGCGCGCAGCCGGTCACGGCGCATCACCATCCGCGCGGCGGGGCCGACCAACACGTCGCTCATCGGACGGCTGGGGCCGAAGGCGTCAGCGGTGATCCGGACCAGCCGGGCCAGCGTCGACACGTCATCGTCGATTCCCGGCACATAGGTGGTCGAGCCGATCCACAGCACCGGCTGCGTGCCTTCGCTGGTCTGGAGGTAATCGCCGGGCAGCAGGTCTTCGATGGCGACAGGGCCGCGCACGGTCGGCAGCAGCGTGCCACGGGCAAAGGCGGTGGTTGCGTCTTCGAACAGCGCCAGTGCCGGCGCAACATGCGCTTTATGAACGATGGACAGATCGGGCAGCAGCGCGGTGGCCTCATACTTGCGCATGAGAGTGGAGGCGCGCCGAGGCCGCTCATTCCGTAGGGAAACGGTCGCGCGCCGCGAAACCACGTTGCCCCGGGGCCGGTTCAAAGGATGGAGACTGGACATGTGACACCTCATACAGGTCGGTCACATCCGAAGCTGGCCCCCACCAACAACGACAGAAGGACATTCGCGGTTACGTTGTACACGATAAGGCCGCAATGCGCAGGCCCTGTCAAAATCGAACCGGATTTGATCGATCTCAGCCAATCAATCCGGTTCGACAGACTCGATTGTCGGATTTTTTCGGACGATCCCGCCACATTTCGTCGATGCCCGGCGAATCGCGGGCAACGGTCAGCGCGCCCTCAGGCGCTCTTGCGCGACACGGCTGCGGGTTTGCTGCGCAGCGCGGCCTTGGCATGGCGGGCCCGACGTGCCGAGGGCAACCGGATACCATTGGTCGTCGCGGTGACGATGGCAGAGGCCACAAAGCGACTGGGTTTTCTGGCTTTGGCGGGGTCGGTCATGTGAACGCATCCTTGCTTTTCGGGCACCGCCCGGGGCTGTCTGGTTCACATTGTTCGAAAAATGGGGCGAATTCCTGACCAAGCCGCGACAATTCAGCGGAATCCGGCGATTTGTTTCCGCCTACAGCCGGATGACCGACATCAGCCGCCCATAATCGGCTTCCTTGTCGTGGCAGGAGCGGCGATAGGAAAAGAACCGCGCCGGATCGGAATAGGTGCAATGACGTGTCCATTCCGCCGCAATGCCGGCATCGCGCAGCCGGTACAGCCCAAAGCCCGGAAGATCGAACAGCATCCGATCGCCCAGCCCCGCCGCAAAGAACCGCGCATAGGACGAATCTTCGGCAAGAAACTGTTCAAAGAACTCCGGGCCGACCTCGTAGGCGCGTTGGCTGATCGCCGGGCCGATCACCGCGCGGATGCCCTGCCGCGTGGCGCCAAGCGCCAGCATGGCGTCAACGGTGGCCTCGAGCACGCCGCCAAGCGCGCCTTTCCAGCCCGCATGTGCCGCGCCGACCACCCCGGCCACAGCATCGGCGAACAGCACCGGCTGGCAATCGGCGGTCAGCACGCCAAGCGCCACGCCCGGCGTTGCGCTGACCAGCCCGTCGGCCTCGGGCACCTGCCCGTCAAGCGGGCCACTGACGGTGACCACCTCGGCGGAATGGGTCTGGTGCAGGTTGACCAGATGCGTCAGCGGCACCTGCATCGCATCGGCGACGCGGCTTCGGTTGATGGCGACGATCTCGGATTGGTCCGACGAGCCATTGCCGCAGTTGAGCCCCGAGAACACGCCCGACGACGCTCCGCCCTTGCGGGTGAAGAAGCCGTGGCGAAACGGGGCCAGGCTGTCGGACGTGATGATTTCCAGTGTCATGTCATCTCTCGCGAAGATCGGCGGCAAGCAACCCCGGCGGCACCGGAGCCCCTTCGGGAACGAATCCCAGCACCTTGAACAGCGAACCCATTTCACTGGGATGCGTCAACCGGCGATGTGCGGCGATATGGGCCTCAAGCGCAGGCCCGGCAAGCCCCTGCGCCAGCCTTCGCGCCCGCTGCGTAATGCCCAGCGTTTCAAGGAACACCCCTTGCGGCACCAGCGCGGTATGAGCACAGGGCGCGGCCTGCGCCAGCGCGCTGAAATCGACATGGGCGGTCAGGTCGGCCTGCCCCGGCTGCGCCAGCGCCGAGACCTTTTCATGCGCGCGCACCGCCTGAAACGTGTTGCCCGCGCTGCCGTTGTCGCCATAGTCGATGATCAGCGCCGCGCCGCCATGCTGCGCGATGCGGCGGCCCAGTTCTGCCGCGACGCCCTGCGCCGGGCTGCAGGTTTCGATCAACGTGCCCTCTGGGGTGCTCGGCACCAGATGCGCCAGCGCGGCCACCGGCGCAGGCTCGGTCAGGCCAAAGGCCAGATGCCCGTCCGACTGGCCGACAACGCGCTCGGCCCAGCCCTCGCCCGCGCGCAGGAACTGACGGATCGGCAGCGCATCGAAAAATTCATTCGCCACCAGCCAAAGCGGCGCCTCGGGCAGATCGGCAAGGCTGTCGACCCAGATTGGCGACATCCCGCCCAGCACCTCGGCTTGACGGGCGCGCAGCGTGGGTGAGGCTTCGACGAGGTAGATCTGCGCCGCCTCGAGCATCCCCGGCACCGCGCCCATCGCCCGCGTCGCATCGTTCATCAGCGTGCCGCGCCCCGGCCCCAGCTCGGCCAGCACAAAGTCGGGCCGCCCTTGATCGATCCATGATTGCGCCAGCGACAGGCCGATCAGCTCGCCGAACATCTGCGAGATCTCGGGGGCGGTGGTGAAATCGCCGTCCGCGCCAAGCGGATCGCGGGTGGTGTAATAGCCATGCACCGGGTGCAGCAGGCAAAGCGTCATGTACTCGGCGATGCTCATCGGCCCTTCGGCCGCGATGCGCCGGTGCAGGATCTCTGCCAGCGCCGTCATGCGCGCCGCCGTGCCATCAGCAGAAAGCTCAGGCCAACGACCAGCATCGGCAGCGACAGGATTTGCCCCATGGTCAGCCCGTAGCCGCCGACATGCCACGCCAGCCCCAGCGGATTGCCCTCGGACACGAACTGCGCATCGGGCTGGCGAACGAATTCCACCGCGAAGCGCGCCAGACCGTAGCCGATGAAGAACAGCCCGGCGACCAGCCCCGGCTTCTTGAGCGCGCCGCGCGCGAAGGCCAGCCAGATCAGCAGACCGCCAAGGATCAGCCCTTCAAGCCCGGCCTCGTAAAGCTGCGAGGGGTGCCGGGCACAGAATTCGCCAAACGCCTGCCCGCAATCCTGCGCAGCCGCGCCGGGAAAGATCACCCCCCATGGTAGATCGGTCGGGCGGCCCCACAGCTCGGCATTGACGAAATTGGCGAGACGGCCCAGCAGCAGCCCCGGCGGCACCGCCAGCGCCATCATGTCGGCGACCGGCACCAGCGGCGCGCCGATGCTGCGGCAGAACAGCAGCACCGCAAGGATCACCCCCAGCAGCCCGCCGTGGAACGACATGCCGCCCTGCCAGACCATCAGGATCTCGACCGGGTGCGTCAGGTAATAGGCAGGCTGATAGAACAGCACGAAGCCCAGCCGCCCGCCAAGGATGATCCCGAGGATCACCCATGTCACGAATTGCTCGACCTCTTCGGCGCTCATCGGCGGCGCGTCATTCCGCCACAGCGCGGCACGCTTTACCGCCGCGCTTGCTAGTCTCCAGCCCAGCAGGATGCCAGCGATATAGGCAAGCGCATACCAGCGCAGGGCAAATTCAAAGCTTCCGATCGAGATCGAGAAAAGCTCGGGCGAGAGCGGCGGAAAGGGAATGGCGGCGATCATGAACGCATGGTTGATATGCCCGCGTGGGGGAAGTCAACCTTGAGCCGACGCCCCATCCATACCATATAGATCAGAACAGCGTATCAGGAGGCTTCCATGCAGACGCGCAGCAAGGTGTTCGACGACATTTCCCAGCTTATGACCAACGCGATGGGCGTGGCGCAGGGTGCCCGCAGCGAGGCGGAAACCGCGATGAAATCAATGATCGACCGCTGGCTGGCGGATCGCGATTTTGTGACCCGCGAGGAATTCGACGCGGTACGCGCCATGGCGCAGAAGGCCCGCGAAGAAAACGAGACGCTCAAGGCCCGCCTCGACGCGCTGGAAAAAGGCGCGCAATAAGCCCGCCGCGCGGGGCGCCCCATCGCCCCCGTTTTTCTTGCAAGACGGCACATCGGGCGCTATAGGCCCCCGGTGGCTTTGCGCCACCGATTCACGAAACACGTCACGCCGAGTCTGGCCCAATCGCTTCGGGGGCCATGTCCGGCAATGGAGAAGCGATATGAAACTCAACGAACTGCGCGACAATCCCGGCGCAACCAAGACCAAGAAACGCATTGGTCGTGGCCCCGGCTCCGGCAAGGGCAAAATGGGTGGCCGTGGTATCAAGGGTCAAAAATCCCGCTCGGGCGTGGCCATCAACGGCTACGAAGGCGGCCAGATGCCGCTGTACCAGCGTCTGCCCAAGCGCGGCTTCAACAAGCCGAACCGCAAGGCCTATGCCGTTGTGAACCTTGGCCTGATCCAGAAATTCGTCGACGCCGGCAAGCTTGAAGCAGGCGCCATCACCGAAGAGACCCTCGTGTCTTCGGGCCTCGTGCGCCGCAAGCTCGACGGCATCCGCGTTCTTGCCAAGGGCGAGATCACCTCGGCCCTCACCATCGAGGCCACCGGCGCGTCGAAAGCCGCTGTCGAGGCTGTCGAAAAGGCAGGTGGTGCGCTCAAGGTTGCGGTGGCTGCCGAGTAAGCGGTCAATTAAGCGGGTTGTGAGCGGTGCGAGTGCCGCTTACACAGAACCCCACGTTTTCCACGAACGCCGCCGGAGCCGGAAAGCGCTTCCGGCGGCGTTTCTCTTGAATAGAGGACCCGCATGGCATCCGCTGTGGAACAAATGGCCGCCAACACGAGCTGGGCGGCACTCGGCAAGGCGACAGACCTTCGCAATCGCATCTTCTTCACGCTAGGCCTGCTGGTCGTCTACCGGCTGGGGACGTATATCCCCGTTCCCGGCATCGACGGTGCGGCCCTGCGCCAGTTCATGGAACAGGCGGGACAGGGCATCGGCGGCATGGTGTCCATGTTCACCGGCGGCGCGCTGGGGCGGATGGGCATCTTTGCCCTTGGCATCATGCCCTATATTTCGGCCTCGATCATCGTGCAGCTGCTGGGGGCCATGGTTCCCGCGCTTGAGCAGATGAAGAAAGAGGGCGAACAGGGCCGCAAGAAGATGAACCAGTACACCCGCTACGGCACGGTGTTTCTGGCGCTGTTCCAGGCCTATGGCCTTGCGGTGTCGCTCGAGGCGGGCGACCTTGCCCATGATCCGGGCTGGTATTTCCGCGCCGCTGTGGTGATCACGCTGGTTGGCGGCACCATGTTCCTGATGTGGCTGGGCGAACAGATCACCGCCCGCGGCATCGGCAACGGCATTTCGCTGATCATCTTCGTCGGCATCGTGGCCGAGATCCCCGCCGCACTGGCGCAGTTCTTCTCTTCGGGTCGCTCGGGTGCGGTGTCGCCAGCGGTGATCCTTGGCGCGATCGTGATGGTCGTCGTGGTGATCATGTTCGTGGTGTTCATGGAACGGGCGCTGCGCAAGATCACCATCCAGTATCCGCGCCGTCAGGTCGGCATGAAGATGACCGAGGCGCAAAGCTCGCACCTGCCGGTCAAGGTCAACCCGGCCGGCGTCATTCCAGCGATCTTTGCCAGCTCGCTGCTGCTGCTGCCGACCACGATCGCGACCTTCAGCCACTCTGGCACCACTTCGCCGATCATGTCGACGATCCTTGCCTATTTTGGCCCCGGCCAGCCGCTGTACCTGCTGTTCTTCGCGGCGATGATCATCTTCTTCGCCTATTTCTATACGTTCAACGTGTCGTTCAAACCCGACGATGTGGCCGACAACCTCAAGAACCAGAACGGCTTCATTCCGGGCATCCGTCCGGGCAAGCGCACCGCCGAGCATCTTGAATACGTGGTCAACCGCGTGCTGGTGCTGGGTTCGGGCTATCTTGCGCTGGTCTGCCTCTTCCCGGAATTCCTGCGCGCACAGTTCGCTATCCCGTTCTATTTTGGCGGAACCTCGGTGCTGATCGTCGTGTCGGTGACCATGGACACGATCCAACAGGTTCAATCGCACCTGCTGGCGCATCAATACGAAGGTCTTATTCAGAAGTCGCAGCTGCGCGGCAAGAGTAAGACAAAGACGAAGCGGAGAGGGCCTGCACGGCGATGAACATCATTCTTCTTGGACCGCCGGGAGCGGGCAAAGGCACACAGGCCGGGTTTCTGGTCAGCGAACGCGGCATGGTTCAACTCTCGACCGGCGACATGCTGCGCGAGGCGAAGGCCAGCGGCAGCGAAATGGGCAAGAAGGTCGCCGCGATCATGGACAGTGGCCAGCTGGTCACCGACGAGATCGTCATCGGCCTGATCCGCGAGAAGGTCTCGACCAGTAAGGCGTCGGGCTTCATCTTCGACGGCTTTCCGCGCACGCTGAAACAGGCCGATGCGCTTGGCGAGCTGCTCGAAGAAATGGGTCAGGCAGTGGACAAAGTGATCGAGCTGCGCGTCGATGACGAGGCGCTGGTCTCGCGCATCGTCGGGCGTGCCGAGCAGGCAAAGGCCGCTGGCCAGACGCCCCGCGCCGACGATACCGAAGACGCCCTGCGCGTGCGCCTGATGGCCTATTACAAGACCACCTCGCCGCTGATCGGCTATTATTACGCCAAGGGCGTCTATGAGCGGATCGACGGCATGGGCCCGATGGAAGAGGTCAAGGCCGCGCTCGCCAGCTGCATGGACGCATGATTCCAGTCTGTTAAACCCGAAGGGCGGCCCCTGCGGCCGCCCTTTTGCGTTTGCGCCCCTGCCCGCAAAACGCGGCCTGAACCGGAAAAACCTGCCTCGGCGCCCCGGCGCTGAAAAAGGGACTTGACGCTTCGTCCGAATCCTCATACCCACCCCCATCTCTGACAGAGACTCGTTTTCTGGTGGCCGGGTTTTCCCGTCCGCAGATCACCTCAAGCAGCGGAAAGCCCGGGCGTGCGCGCTTCGGGCTCATGTTGTGAAAAAAGGTTCTGGAACTACGGAACCGCAACGAAAAGGAATATGGACTTGGCACGTATTGCCGGCGTCAACATCCCGACTGCAAAGCGGGTGCCCATCGCCCTCACCTACATCACCGGTATCGGTCACACCTCGGCGAAAGCAATCTGCGAAGCCGTGGGCATCGACGCGACCCGTCGCGTGAACCAGCTGTCCGACGCCGAAGTTCTCGCCATCCGCGAGCACATCGACGCGAACTTCACCGTCGAAGGTGACCTGCGTCGCGAAACGCAGATGAACATCAAGCGCCTGATGGACCTTGGCTGCTACCGCGGCCTGCGTCATCGTCGCAACCTTCCGGTCCGCGGTCAGCGGACCCACACCAACGCTCGTACGCGCAAAGGCCCCGCAAAGGCCATCGCCGGCAAGAAGAAGTAAGGGAGGGCTGCATCAATGGCACGTGATACTCGTCGCGGAGGCAAGAAGAAGGTCTCCAAGAACATCGCCGCAGGCGTGGCGCATGTGAACTCTTCGTTCAACAACACCAAGATCCTGATCTCGGATGTGCAGGGCAACGCGATCGCATGGTCGTCTGCCGGCACCATGGGCTTCAAGGGTTCGCGGAAATCGACCCCCTATGCCGCTCAGCTTGCCGCAGAAGACGCTGGCAAGAAGGCGCAGGAACATGGCGTGAAAACGCTTGAAGTCGAAGTCCAGGGCCCAGGCTCGGGCCGTGAATCGGCACTGCGCGCACTGGCTGCCGCAGGTTTCAACATCACCTCGATCCGTGATGTGACGCCGATTGCACACAACGGCTGCCGTCCGCCGAAGCGCCGTCGCGTCTGATCGGACTTATCTACATGGCGGGGCCCTGCTTTTCAGCGGGGCCCTGCTGTCGTCATTTCAACCTCGGGCGTCTTTGCCTTTAGGACATGGGGCACGGACAGGAATGGAGGGACGCATGATCCACAAGAACTGGGCTGAACTTATCAAGCCGACCCAGCTGGAGGTTCGCCCTGGCGCCGACCCTTCGCGGGTGGCAACAGTGGTCGCAGAACCGCTGGAACGCGGCTTCGGCCTGACGCTGGGCAACGCGCTGCGTCGCGTGCTGCTGTCGAGCCTTCAGGGCGCGGCCATCACCAGCGTTCAGATCGACAACGTGCTGCACGAGTTTTCCTCCGTGGCCGGTGTGCGTGAAGACGTCACCGACGTGGTGCTGAACCTCAAGGGCGTGTCGCTGCGCATGGAAGTCGAAGGCCCCAAGCGCGTGACCATCAACGCCAAGGGTCCGGGTGTCGTCACCGCCGGTGACATCGCCGAAAGCAATGGCATCGAGGTCCTCAACAAGGACCACGTGATCTGCCACCTCGACGACGGCGCCGACCTGTTCGTCGAGCTGACCGTCAACACCGGCAAGGGCTATGTCTCTGCCGACAAGAACAAGCCCGAAGATGCGCCCATCGGCCTGATCCCGATCGACGCCATCTATTCGCCGGTCAAGCGCGTCTCTTACGAGGTGCAACCGACCCGCGAAGGTCAGGTTCTGGACTATGACAAACTGACCATGAAGGTCGAGACCGACGGCTCCGTCACGCCTGACGACGCCATCGCCTACGCGGCCCGCATCCTGCAGGACCAGCTGTCGATCTTCGTCAACTTCGACGAACCCGAAGCGGCCAGCCGTCAGGACGACGACGATGGTCTCGAGTTCAACCCCCTTCTGCTCAAGAAGGTGGACGAGCTGGAACTGTCCGTGCGTTCGGCCAACTGCCTCAAGAACGACAACATCGTCTACATCGGCGATCTGATCCAGAAGACCGAAGCCGAGATGCTCCGCACCCCGAACTTCGGCCGCAAGTCGCTCAACGAGATCAAAGAAGTGCTGTCGGCCATGGGCCTGCACCTCGGCATGGATGTCGAGGATTGGCCGCCAGAGAATATCGAAGATCTCGCCAAGAAGCTCGAAGACCAGTTCTAAGAGCCTTGGCGACGGATCGGCGGCGCGTCGGAGAGGGCGCCTCGCCGGTCCATCCCCTCGGGGAACCCCGGGTGTAACAACCCCAAGGAGAGCGACCCGCACCGCATGGGCCGCCTGACAAAGCAAAACCGCCCGTAGAGGGCATCTTTAGGAGACACGACAATGCGTCACGCAAAAGGTTACCGCCGCCTGAACCGCACCCACGAGCACCGCAAGGCGCTGTGGGCGAACATGGCCGGCTCGCTGATCGAGCACGAGCAGATCAAGACCACCCTGCCCAAGGCCAAGGAACTCAAGGCGATCATCGACAAGCTGATCACCCTTGGCAAGCGCGGCGATCTGCACGCCCGTCGTCAGGCTGCCGCCCAGCTGAAGCAGGACATCCACGTCGCAAAGCTGTTCGAAATCCTCGGGCCGCGCTACGCCGAGCGTTCGGGCGGTTACTGCCGCGTTCTGAAGGCCGGCTTCCGTTACGGTGACATGGCGCCGATGGCGATCATCGAACTGGTCGACCGTGACGTCGATGCAAAAGGCTCGGCCGACAAGGCCCGCCTTGCCGCTCTCGAAGCAGCAGACGCCGAGTAAGGCACATCGCGCAAGCGATAGACGAGAGAGGGCGCTGCGAGTTTCCCCGCAGCGCCCTTTTTCATGTCTTGGGCAGGGATCACGCGTTCTCGAGCTCTTTCTTCACCAGCGCCTCGATCTCGCGGACCGGGTGATTGGTCAGGGTCTTGGGCACCTCGGCCACGATCCGGTCTGTCACTTCCTTGTGCAGCGCGGCGCGCAGATCGCCCAGAACCGCGGGCGAGGCCACCAGCACCAACCTTTGGAATGCGCCCTTGTGTGCCTCGGCGTAAAGCCGTTCGGCAAGATCTGCGGCAAAGCGTTCCTTTTGCAGCTCGTGCCAGTCCGTATCGTCCAAGGCCGATTTCTGGCCCGGCCCGCCGTCGCCCATCCGTCCGGGACGATTGGCGCCCTGCTCGCGATCTGATGGGTTTTCCTGCTCGTCCTTCTCCATGACGTCGAGATTGGGATCGGCATGGTCGGTCAGATTGCGCAGGAACAGCACCTTTTCGCTGTCCGTCACCACGACCCATGTGTCTTGTTTCAGCTCGGTCATCGCGGGCTCCTTTCGCTTGTTTCATAGGGATAACGCCTGCGTGCGCGCCCTGTTCCACCGGCTTGATCTGCCGATCCGCCGGGGGCATACCAAGGCACAAGCCAAAGGACCGCCCATGCTGCGCATCGTTATTGCCCTAGCTCTCTGTCTGTCTGTTCCCGCGCTGGCCGACGTTCCGCAGAGTCAGGCGCAGATCTCGCTAAGCTTCGCGCCGCTGGTAAAGCAGGCGGCCCCGGCGGTGGTGAACATTTACGCCAGTCGGCTGGTGCAATCGCGCAGCCCCTTTGCCGGAGATCCGTTGTTCGGTAACATCTTCCGCGACTTCGGCGCGCGCCCACAGGTGCAGAACTCGCTTGGCTCCGGCGTGATCCTGTCGGCAGATGGCATCGTGGTGTCGAATTATCACGTGGTCGGTCAGGCGACCGATATCCGCGTAGTGCTGAACAATGGTGCGGAATACGGCGCAAACCTGTTGCTGGCCGATGAGGATTCAGACCTTGCCATCCTGCAACTGGACGGCGCGCAGGACATGCCCTACCTGCCCCTGCGTGATAGTGACACGGTCGAAGTCGGAGAGCTGGTGCTTGCCATCGGCAACCCTTTCGGCGTCGGACAAACGGTGTCCTCGGGGATCGTGTCTGGGCTGGCGCGCTCGGGCGTCGCAACCGGCAATGCGCGTGGCTATTTCATCCAGACCGATGCCCCCATCAACCCCGGCAATTCAGGCGGGGCGCTGATCGACACGGCGGGGCGGCTGATCGGGGTCAACACCTCGATCATGACGCGCTCGGGCGGCTCCAACGGCGTCGGCTTTGCGATTCCGGCGGCGCTGGTGCAGCAATTCGTCGATCAGGCCCGCGCCGGGGGCGACCGCTTCCTGCGCCCATGGGCCGGGATCAGCAGCCAGCCGGTGACCTCGGACATTTCGGAAAGCCTCGGGATGGGACTGCCGACCGGCGTGCTGATCTCGGCGGTGCACCCGGCCAGCCCCTTCGCCAAGGCCGGGCTCAAGGTCGGAGACGTGATCCTGAAGGTGGATGGGTTGCCGGTGAACACGCCGCCGGAAATGCTGTTCCGCATGTCGGTGCGTGGCATCGGGCATGTGGCGGATGTGGATTACCTGTCTGGCGGCGCGGAACGCAGCGCGCAGGTCGAGATGATCGCCGCCCCCGAAACCCCCGCCCGCGCAGCAGTCACGCTGGGCGCGCGCGAGGTGCTGCCGGGCCTGAGCCTGTCGCGTATCAACCCGGCGGTCGAAACCGAGCTGGGCATGAGTTTCACCGAAGACGGTGTCATCGTCACCGACCCCGGCCCCTATGGCACCCGGATCGGCCTGCGGCCCGGAGATATGCTGCTGGCGATCGGCAACGGCGCGGTGACGGCCCCCTCCGACGTGGGGCCGCTGCTACGCAAGGCGGCGCCGAACGTGACGATCATCCTTAAGCGCGGGACGTCGCGCGTTTCGCTGCGGTTCCGGGCCTGACCCGTGGCAGATCTATTCGGCGACGCCCCCGAGCCCCCCTCCAGCGCCCCGCGCCCGCTGGCCGACAGGCTGCGACCAAAGGCCCTGTCCGAGGTCATCGGCCAAGCACAGGTGCTTGGCGAAGAGTCACCGCTGGGCGTGATGCTGGCCTCGGGCTCTCTGGGCAGCATTGTGCTGTGGGGGCCGCCGGGGGTTGGCAAGACCACCATCGCGCGCCTGCTGGCGGATGCGACAGACCTGCATTTCGTGCAGATCAGCGCGATTTTCACCGGGGTGCCGGACCTGCGCAAAGTGTTCGACGCCGCCCGCCACCGCCGCGCCAACGGTCAGGGCACGCTGCTGTTTGTCGACGAAATCCACCGTTTCAACAAGGCCCAGCAAGACGGCTTCCTGCCCCACATGGAAGATGGCACGATCCTTCTGGTCGGCGCCACCACCGAGAACCCCAGTTTCGAGCTGAACGCAGCGCTCTTGAGCCGCGCACAGGTGCTGGTACTGGAACGGCTGGCGCCGAAGGATCTCGAACAACTGGCGCAGCGGGCAGAAACCGAGCTTGGCCGCGCCCTGCCGCTGGATGGCGCAGCCCGCGAGGCGCTGATCGAAATGGCCGACGGCGACGGGCGGGCCCTGCTGAACCTTGCCGAGCAGGTGATGGCATGGAAGACCGGCGCCCCGCTCACCACCGAGCAGCTGACCCAACGCCTGATGCGCCGCGCGGCGCAATACGACAAGGGCGGCGACGGGCATTACAACCTGATATCGGCGTTGCATAAATCGGTGCGCGGCTCTGACCCGGACGCGGCGCTTTACTGGTTTGCCCGGATGCTTGACGCCGGTGAAGACCCGCGCTTCCTTGCCCGCCGCCTGACACGCATGGCGGTCGAGGACATCGGCCTCGCCGATCCGCAGGCACAGGCCGTCTGCATAGACAGCTGGCAAACCTTCGAGCGCATCGGTTCGCCCGAGGGAGAACTGGCGCTGGCCAACGCAGTCATTTACCTCGCGCTCGCGCCAAAATCCAATGCGGCCTACGTCGCCTACAAAGCCGCCCGCGCGGCGGCGAAAAAGACCGGCTCGCTGATGCCGCCGAAACACATCCTGAACGCACCGACCCGGCTGATGAAGGACGTCGGATATGGCAAGGGCTACGACTACGACCACGACGCAGAGGACGGCTTCTCTGGTCAGGATTATTTCCCCGAAACCATGGGCCGAACGGACTTTTACGCGCCGGTCGAACGCGGATTCGAGCGAGACCTCAAGAAACGCGTCGAGTATTTCGCGCGCCTTCGACGCGACAAGAACACCTGAAGATGCCGGCATCGCGCCCGCCCGCGATGCCGGATGCCTCCGGCGGGGATATTTAGGGCCAGAAGAAGTCAAAGCGCCACGCCCCGGTTTCTTCTGGCTCTAAGTATCCCGGGGGGAGGCTCCGCCAGGAGACGGAGGGCAGCGCCCCCCCCCCTCGGCGCTTGACAACAAGGCGTGCCCGCGACATTCCGCGTGGATGATCCTGACCCTTCTCCAGGTCGCCGTTGGCGGCGCGATTGGCGCATCTGCGCGCTATCTCACCGGCGTGGCGATGTCCGCGCTGCTTGGCAAATCGTTTCCATGGGGCACGTTGACCGTGAACATCCTTGGCTCGTTCCTGATGGGCGTCGTGATCACCCTGCTCGCCAACCTGTCCGCCACCCGTTTCCAGCCGCTTCTGACGGTCGGTTTTCTCGGCGGGTTCACCACTTTCTCGAGCTTCTCGCTCGACTTCGCGACACTATATGAGCGAGGTGACATGGTCACCGCGTTTGGCTATGTCGCGGTGTCCGTCGTGGTCTCGATCCTGGCCCTTTTCGCCGGGCTTCTCGTCGCAAGGAGTTTCTTCGCATGAGCCGCGTACAGACCGTCACCGTAGGACCGGGGGATGGAGAGCAGCGTCTTGACCGCTGGCTCAAACGCCATTTCCCGCATCTGGGCCAGGGCCCGATCGAAAAGATGTGCCGCAAAGGGGAGCTGCGGGTGGACGGGGCGCGCTGCAAGGCGTCGACCCGGCTGTCGGTTGGCCAGCAGGTGCGCATTCCGCCACTTCCCGAACCGTCGGAAAAACCCGCGCCCAAGCCGCGCTCCGGTGTCAGCGACGAAGACGTCAAGCTGATCCAGTCCTGCGTGCTGTGGAAGGATGATCACATTATCGCGCTCAACAAGCCTGCCGGCCTGCCAACTCAGGGCGGGAGCGGTCAGCTACGCCATGTCGACGGCATGACCGAAGCGCTGTGCTTTGGCATGGATGAAAAGCCGCGGCTCGTGCACCGGCTGGACAAGGACACCTCTGGCGTCCTGCTGCTGGCCCGCACGCGTGAGATGGCCGCTGCGCTGACCGCCGCGATGCGCCACCGGCAGACCCGCAAGATCTACTGGGCTGTCGTCGGCGGCGTGCCGACGCCTTATCTCGGTGAGATCCGCTATGGCCTTGTGAAGGCCAAGGGTCATGGCAAGGGCGGCGAGGCGGAAAAGATGGTCTGCGTTCATCCGCGCGACATGGCGCATACCGATGGCGCCAAGCGGGCGCACACGCTGTACGCGACACTTTACCGGGTGGCCGGGCGCGCCAGTTGGGTGGCGCTTGAGCCGCTCACCGGGCGGACCCACCAGCTGCGCGCGCATATGGCCGAGATCGGGCATCCGATCATCGGCGATGGCAAATACGGCGGCTCGGGGCAGGAAAACATGGGCGATGGCTGGGGCGCGCAGCTTGGGGGGGTGATCTCCAAGAAGCTGCACCTGCACGCCCGCTCGATGAGCTTCGAGCACCCGGTGACCAAGAAGAAGATCACCGTCACGGCCCCCCTGCCCGATCACATGAAACACACTTGGGACACTTTCGGCTGGACCGAAGATCTCGCCGACGCGGACCCGTTCGAAAGCCTGCAATGAACGATCTGAAACTGGTGATTTTTGATGTCGACGGCACGCTCGTCGACAGTCAGGCGGATATCCTCGCCTCGATGCGGGTGGCCTTCGAAGAGATAGGCATCGCCGCCCCCAGCCGCGAAGAGATCCTGTCGATCGTCGGGCTGTCGCTGCCGCTCGCCGTCGAGACGTTGGTGCCCGGCGTCCCCGCCGCTGCCCGCGATCAGATGGTCGAGGCCTACAAAGCCAGCTACAGGGGCCTGCGCATTGCCAAGGGGACGGCGCAAAGCTCGCCGCTGTATCCGCATGTGCGCGAGGTGCTCGAGGAGCTGCACGCCATTCCGCATCTGCTTTTGGGCATCGCCACCGGCAAGTCCCGGCGCGGGCTGGACAAATTGCTCGATGGCCACGACATGCGGCATCTGTTCATCACCCAGCAATGCGCCGACGATCACCCCAGTAAGCCGCATCCCGCCATGCTGCATGCCGCCCTGCGCGACGCCGGAATCGGCGCAGCGGATGCGGTGATGCTGGGCGACACATCCTTTGACATGGAAATGGCGCAGGCTGCCGGCATCCGCGGCATCGGCGTCAGCTGGGGCTATCACCCGCCTGCCCGGCTGAGCGCCGCGCAGACCATCCTTGACGACATCCGCGCGCTGCCCGGGCTGCTCGCGGCCGACACGGAGTTTACCGCATGAGCGAATGGGCCCCCCGCCGGTTTTACAAGCAGGCCACCACCAGCCAGACCCCCGAAGGCCACGGCATTGCGCTTGACGATCGCCGGGTGATGACGCCGGGCAAGCGCCCACTGCTGGTGCCGACCCGCGCGCTGGCCGAGGCGATTGCCGCCGAATGGCAGGCGCAGGGCGAAAAGATCGACCCACAGAGCATGCCCTTTACCCGCACCGCCAACAGCGCCATCGAAAAGGTCGCCCCGCAAAAGGCCGCCGTGGCGGACATGCTGGCCGAATATGGCGACAGCGACCTGCTGTGCTATCGTGCCAGCGAACCGGAGGCGCTGGTTCAGCGGCAGGCCGAGCATTGGGATCCGCTGCTGGATTGGGCAGAGGCGTGCTTCGATGCCCGGCTACAGCCGCGATCCGGCATCATGCACGCCCCGCAAGACGCTGAATCGCTCAAAAAACTGGCGGCGCAGGTTCATGCCCTATCCGATTTCGAACTTGCGGCCTTCCACGATCTGGTGGCCATTTCCGGCTCGCTGATCCTTGGCCTCGCAGCCACCGATCCGGCCCATGATCCCCTTCATTTGTGGGCGTTGTCGCGACTCGACGAAAGCTGGCAGGAAGAGATCTGGGGCGTCGACGAAGAAGCGCAGGAGATGGCGTTGCACAAGCAGTCGGCCTTTCTGCATGCCCATCGCTTCTTTGGGTTGTGCAAGGCTGACTAAAGCTCTTGCGGGACACGCAGTGTTGCTCAATTCCTCAGCAGAGTAGCGCGATTTTCGCGGCGCAGCGGGTTGACCTGCCATTGAAAATCCGAACACACTCGGCGCACCTAGGGGGAGCATTTATCCCACGGTCATTCGGGTTCTCTCAGAGCCCACGAAACCGGCCCACGAAGGGCCGGGCAACAGGAAGAGGTTGATATGAAGAACACCGTACTCCTTGGCGCGCTCACCGTCGCCGGTCTGGCGGCCGGCGCCGCCGGTGCCGCGACGCTCGACGACGTCAAGGCGCGTGGCAGTCTGAACTGCGGCGTGTCCACTGGCCTGACCGGCTTCTCGGCCCCCGACGCGAATGGCGTCTGGCAGGGCTTTGACGTCGCCGTCTGCCGTGCCGTGGCCGCTGCGGTCCTTGGTGATCCGATGGCCGTCAATTTCGTGCCGACCACCGGTCAGACCCGCTTCACCGCCCTCGCCTCGGGCGAGATCGACATTCTGGCGCGCAACACCACTTG
The DNA here is from genome assembly GCF_030547555.1 of Salipiger sp. 1_MG-2023. NCBI lineage: Bacteria > Pseudomonadati > Pseudomonadota > Alphaproteobacteria > Rhodobacterales > Roseobacteraceae > Salipiger > Salipiger sp. 1_MG-2023. Next base: position 208,652 of record NZ_JAUOQN010000001.1, read on the forward strand.
GACCTTTTCGCGCGATGTCGACCTGAAGTTCGAATTCACCGGCGTGAATTACTACGATGGTCAGGGTTTCATGGTTCCCAAGGCGCTTGGCGTGTCTTCGGCCAAGGAGCTTGATGGCGCAACCGTCTGCATTCAGACCGGCACCACGACCGAGCTGAACCTTGCTGACTTCTTCCGCGTCAACAACATCAGCTACGAGCCGGTGCCGATCGAAACCAACGCCGAAGCGCAGCAGCAGTATCTTGCCAGCGCCTGCGACGTCTACACCACCGACGCATCGGGCCTTGCCGCCACCCGCGCCTCGTTCGAAGCGCCGAGCGATCACATCATCCTGCCCGAGATCATCTCGAAAGAGCCGCTCGGCCCGCTGGTTCGCCATGGCGACAGCGAATGGGGCGACGTTGTGCGCTGGTCCTTCAACGCGCTGGTCGCGGCGGAAGAATATGGCGTGACCTCGGCCAACATCGAAGAGCTGGCGAGCTCGGCTGGCGACAACCCCGAGATCAACCGCCTGCTGGGCACCGAAGGCGAGCTGGGCGCGATGCTGGGCCTCGACGCTGATTTCGCCAAGAAGGCCATCATGGCCAACGGCAACTACGGCGAGATCTTCGAAAAGACCATCGGCGAAAAGACCCCGATCGGCCTGTCGCGCGGCCTGAACGCGCAGTGGACCGAGGGCGGCCTGATGTACAGCCCGCCGTTCCGCTGATCGGAACCTGAGATATGGGGCGCGGGGGTCAACCTCGCGCCCCAACTACTTTGGGGCCCCGCCCCGAAGCTTGACGGGCGCAGCGCCCTGCACATCCGAAAAAACCGGGGCGCAGGCCCCGCAAAAGGAAGAAACGGGCCCACAAGGGCCTTTGACTGAACCAGAGCCAAATGGCTCGCAGGGGTTTCCGCCACAAGAGGCACGACGTCGGATCAACCGGCGCGGGCCAAGGACCAAACGGAAACCCTCCGGGGAGACGATAATGACGACACTGACCGACCCGCCGGGGCAGGGCTTCCGGCTGTCTCAACTGATCTACGATACCCGCTACCGATCTCTGACGATCCAGATGGTGGCGATGATCCTGCTGATGCTGACGTTCTCGTGGCTGGTGGTGAACACCATCACCAACCTGCACGCGCTCGGCAAGGATTTCGATTTCGGGTTCCTGACACAGCCCTCCGGCTACGACATCAACCAGCGCCTGATCGAATACGACAGCCAGAGCACCCACGGCCGCGCCGCGCTGGTCGGCATTCTCAACACGCTGCTGGTGGCCTTTCTGGGCTGCGCGCTGGCCACTGTGCTGGGCGTCACCGCAGGCGTGCTGCGCCTGTCGAACAACTGGCTGGTGTCCCGGCTCATGGCGGTTTACGTCGAAGGCTTCCGCAACGTGCCGCTGCTGCTGTGGATCGTGCTGATCTTTGCGCTGATGACCGAGGGCACCCCTGCCCCGTCGGCCTTCCGCGGCGAGACCCCCTCGTCCTCGATGCTGTTTGGCGCGGTGGCGATCACCAACCGGGGCGTCTATATTCCGGCGATCCACTTTGCCGCGCCGTTGTTTGAAAACAACTTTTACAACTGGCTGCTGGTGCTGATCGTGCTGGCCGTGTCGATCTTTGTCGTCAAGCGCATCGCCCATTGGGCCAGCGTCAGGCAAGAGGCCACCGGCGATCGCCCGACCACATGGTATCTGACGCTGGCCATCCTCGTGCTGCCGATCGCCCTGCTGCTCGTACTGATGGGGGCCTTCCTTGATCTGCCATCGCTGCAGGGCTTCAACTTTGGCGGCGGCGTGCACCTGCGCGGCTCACTGATCGCGCTGTGGCTGGCGCTGTCGCTCTATACCGGCGCCTTCATCGCAGAGATCGTGCGCGGCGGCATCCTTGCCATCTCGACAGGCCAGTCCGAGGCGGCCTATGCGCTTGGCCTGCGCCCCGGCACCACGATGAAGCTGGTGGTGCTGCCGCAGGCGCTGCGGGTGATCATCCCGCCGCTGATCTCGCAGTTCCTGAACCTGACCAAGAACAGCTCGCTTGCCATCGCTGTCGGCTACATGGACGCGCGCTCGACCCTTGGCGGCATCACCATCAACCAGACCGGACGCGAGCTGGAAGGTATGCTGCTGCTGGGCCTGTTCTATCTCGTGCTCAGCCTCGCCATTTCCGGGGTGATGAACGTCTACAACAACTCCGTCAAGCTGAAGGAGCGTTGAGTCATGATCGCTACAAAGGAGCGCAATGATGTCTGACACACATGCACAGACCGTCGCCTATGTTCGCGAGTCGATGACGGAACAGCGCGAACCGCCGCTGTCGCAAACCGGCGTCTTCAAATGGATGCGCGAGAACATGCTCTCGACCCCGCTCAACGTGCTTCTCACGCTGGTGTCGCTTTTGGTCATCTGGACGGTGCTCAGCCATGTGCTGCCCTGGGCTGTTTTCGGCATCTGGGACGCCGCAAGCCTCACCGAGTGCCGCGCCATCCGCAATGAGCTGTACGGTGCCGACGGATCCGTCGCCTGCTGGGCGGTGATCTCCGAGCGCTGGCAACAGCTGCTGTTCGGCTTTTACCCGCCCGAAGGCTATTGGCGCCCGGTACTGGCCTTCGTGCTGTTTCTCGCCGCCATCGCACCGATCCTGTTCTCCTCGCTGCCGTGCAAGCTGCTGTGGCTGACGCTGGCCGCGCCTTTCGTGATGTTCTGGCTGATCTGGGGCGGCACGATCTGGGGGCCGATCTGCATCGCGCTCGGCTTTGTGCTTGGCTGGGCGGCGATTCATTATTCCGGACCAAGGATCGGAACGCTGGCGGCGGTGATTCTCGCCATCGTCCTGCCGCTGATCTACTGGCTGGTGATCGCAGGGCCGCTGGCGCAAGCGCTGTCGACCGTGCTGCCCATCGGGCTCAACCCGGTCGCATCGCGCGAGATGGGTGGCTTTATGCTGGCGCTGATCATCGGCATCTCGGGCATCGTGCTGTCGCTGCCGCTGGGCATCGTGCTGGCGCTGGGGCGGCAATCTGATCTGTTCCTGATCAACAAGGTCTCGGTGATCTTCATCGAGGTGATCCGCGGCGTGCCGCTGATCGTCTGGCTGTTCACCGCCTCCCTGCTGCTGAACTACTTCCTGCCGCCGGGGACAAATTTCGATCTCATGCTGCGGGTGATCATCATGGTGACCCTGTTCAGCTCGGCCTATATCGCCGAGGTGGTCCGGGGCGGTCTGGCTGCGCTGGCCAAGGGGCAATACGAGGCCGCCGACGCGCTGGGGCTAGATTACTGGAAATCCATGCGTCTCGTGGTGCTGCCGCAGGCGCTCAAAATTTCCATTCCGGGCATCGTGAACACCTTTATCGGTCTGTTCAAGGACACCACGCTGGTCGTCTTCATTGGTCTTCTCGACCCGATCGGGCTTTCCAATACGATCCGCGCCAGCACCGATTGGAACGGCATCTACTGGGAACTCTTCGTCTTCATCGGTCTGTGCTTCTTCATCTTCTGCTTCAGCATGGGCCGCTATTCGCTCTTCCTCGAGAAAACGCTCCGCCGTGAGCACCGCTAAGGACACCTGATCATGCAACCAAACGCGACCGAAAACATCGACCGCAGCCAGATGCAGGTTTCGGACGAGATCGCCATCCAGATCACCAAGATGAACAAGTGGTACGGCAGTTTCCACGTGCTGCGCGACATCGACCTGACGGTGCATCGCGGCGAGCGGATCGTCATCGCCGGCCCGTCCGGGTCGGGCAAATCGACGATGATCCGCTGCATCAACCGGCTCGAGGAACATCAGGCGGGCAAGATCATCGTCGATGGCACCGAACTGGGATCGGACCTGAAGAACATCGACAAGATCCGCTCCGAAGTCGGGATGGTGTTCCAGCATTTCAACCTGTTCCCGCATCTCACCATTCTTGAAAACTGCACTCTTGCGCCAATCTGGGTGCGCAAGATCCCCAAGAAGGAAGCCGAGGCCACGGCCATGCACTTCCTTGAAAAGGTGAAGATCCCCGAGCAGGCGCATAAATACCCCGGCCAGCTGTCCGGTGGTCAGCAGCAGCGGGTGGCCATCGCGCGCTCGCTGTGCATGAGGCCGCGCATCATGCTGTTTGACGAGCCGACATCGGCGCTCGATCCCGAGATGATCAAGGAGGTGCTCGACACCATGGTCAGCCTTGCCGAAGAAGGCATGACCATGCTCTGCGTGACCCACGAGATGGGCTTTGCCCAGGCGGTGGCGAACCGGGTGATCTTTATGGACGCCGGCCAGATCGTCGAACAGAACGAGCCTAAGGAGTTCTTCAACAACCCGCAGCACGAACGCACCAAGCTGTTCCTGAGCCAGATCCTAGGGCACTGAGCCCCCTGCCCCGATCCCAAAGGCCCGCTCGCAGGAGCGGGCCTTTTTCTGTGCCCGCCAATCACCCTCGGAACAGGCTTGTGCAGCGCCCAGCGGCAGCGCCCCGCCGCCCAGCCCGAAAGGACCGGCCCATGCGGAAACGCAAAACGCCCCGGAGCAAGCTCCGGGGCGTTTCGTTTCACATAGAGAGCTGGCTTCAGCCGCGCTCTTCGATGATCTCGACCAGGTGCGGGATTGCCGCAACCATGCCGCGCACCGAGGGGGTGTCCTCGAGTTCGCGAGTCTTGTGCATCTTGTTCAGGCCCAGACCGATGAGGGTCTTGCGCTGAACCTGAGGGCGACGGATCGGCGAGCCGATCTGCTTGACGACGATGGTCTTAGCCATGAGTTCAGGCCTCCTCGGTCACGTGCGCATCTTCGCGCTTCGGAAGAATGTCTGCGACCTTCTTGCCACGACGCTGCGCGACGTTGCGGGGCGAGTTGTTCTTCGTGAGCGCGTCGAGCGTGGCGCGGATCATGTTGTAGGGGTTCTGCGAGCCGATCGACTTGGCGACAACATCGTGCACGCCGAGCATTTCGAAAACCGCACGCATCGGACCACCGGCGATGATACCGGTACCTTGCGGGGCGGTCCGCATCACGACGCGGCCAGCGCCATGGCGGCCTTCGATGTCGTGGTGCAGCGTGCGACCTTCGCGCAGCGGCACCCGGATCATCTTGCGCTTCGCCTGCTCGGTGGCCTTGCGGATGGCCTCGGGGACCTCTTTCGCCTTGCCTTTGCCGAAGCCGACGCGGCCCTTCTGGTCGCCGACAACCACGAGTGCTGCGAAGCCAAAGCGCTTGCCGCCCTTTACGGTCTTCGAGACGCGGTTGATCGCGACGAGACGGTCTGCAAATTCCGGGGTGGCGTCTTCGCGGTCGCGGCGACCACGGCCTTCCCGGCGGTTATCACGTTCTGCCATGAGGCATTCCTTTGTTCAGGGTCGGCACGCGCGAGCGCACCGGATCTTGGGTCAATCCAGGTGAGTGCGCCATGTCACAAACGCGGCGTCTCCCGGATCATCGAGGCGTGCCAAGGCCCGCCTACAGGAAACGGGGCGACAGGAGCCGCCCCGCAGTTTGATCGTCCGGCGCGGGGCGCCAGAGCGATCAGATCTTCAGACCACCTTCGCGGGCTGCGTCGGCAAGTGCCTTGACGCGGCCGTGGAAAAGGAAGCCGCCGCGATCGAAGTAAGCTTCGCTCACGCCAGCTGCCTTGGCGCGCTCGGCCAGCGCGGCGCCCACCTTGGTGGCGGCCTCCACGTTGCCCTTGCCGACGACACCGAGGTCCTTCTCCATCGAGGAGGCCGCGGCCAGCGTCACGCCGTTCACGTCGTCGATCAGCTGCACGCTGATGTTCTTGTTCGAGCGGTGGACCGACAGCCGCACGCGGCCGGCGTTCACCTTGCGAAGCTTGTTCCGGACGCGCAGGCGGCGCTTGAGGAACAGTTCCCGTTTGCTGAGTGCCATGTTCTGCGTCCTTACTTCTTCTTGCCTTCTTTGGAGAAGATGTACTCGCCTTTGTAGCGAATGCCCTTCCCCTTATAGGGCTCCGGCCGGCGCCAGTCGCGAATGTTCGCGGCGACCTGACCAACCTGCTGAAGGTCGTGACCTTCGATGACCACTTCCGTCGGCTTCGGCAGAGTCACGGTGATGCCTTCGGGAATGTCGAAGTTCACATCGTGGCTGTAGCCAAGGTTCAGCTTCAGGACCTTGCCCGCAAGCGCCGCGCGGTAACCCACGCCGACGATCTCGAGCTCTTTCTTGAAGGTGTTCTGAACACCGTGCACCATGTTCGCGACCACAGTGCGGGACATGCCCCACTGCTGGCGCGCGCGCTTGGAGTTGCCACGCGGCGTGACCGAGATGGCGTCGTTTTCAACCGTGATGGTGACATCATCGGTTGCAAGGAAGGTCTGGGTGCCTTTCGGCCCCTTCACTTCGATGGTCTGGCCGCTGACGGATGCGGAAACACCCGAGGGCAGCTCGACCGGCTTTTTCCCAATACGAGACATGTGTCCCTCCTTAGAATACCGTGCAGAGCACCTCGCCACCAACATTGGCAGCGCGGGCGTTTGCGTCCGACATCACGCCTTTGGGCGTGCTGACAATCGACACACCGAGGCCCTGACGGACCGACGGGATATCCTTGACGCCCATGTAGACGCGGCGGCCGGGGGTGGAGACCCGTGCCAGTTCGCGAATGACGGGGGTGCCATCAAAGTACTTCAGGCTGATCTCGAGGGTCGGGTGACCGTTCGAGTCGGTGCCAGCTTCGTAGCCACGGATGTAGCCTTCGTCTGCCAGCACGTCGAGAACCCAGCCGCGCAGCTTGGATGCGGGGGTCGACACAGTCGACTTGCCGCGCATCTGGGAGTTGCGGATACGGGTGAGCATATCGCCGATAGGATCGTTCATTTAAGTACCCTCCTTACCAGCTGGACTTCACGACGCCGGGCAGCTGACCGTTCGAGCCCAGCTCGCGCAGCATGATCCGGGAGACCTTGAGCTTGCGATAATAGGCGTGCGGACGGCCAGTCAGCTGGCAACGGTTGTGCAGGCGGGTTGCCGAAGAGTTGCGCGGCAGCTTCGCAAGTGCGAGGCGGGCCTTGAAGCGCTCTTCCATAGGCTTGGTTTCGTCAGTCGCGATCACTTTGAGAGCGGCACGCTTGGCGGCATATTTTTCCACCAGCGCCTGGCGCTTCTTCTCGCGTTCGATCATGGATTTCTTGGCCATGTGTCTCTCGCTCCTCAGGCGTTGAAGGGCATGTTGAAATGCTTCAACAGCGCCTTGGCTTCCGCGTCGGTTGCGGCGGTGGTGGTGATGATGATGTCCATGCCCCAGACTTCGTCGACCTTGTCGAACTCGATCTCGGGGAACACGATGTGTTCCTTGATGCCCATGGCAAAGTTGCCACGACCGTCAAACGACGGCTTCACGCCACGGAAGTCGCGGATGCGGGGCATCGCGATACCGATCAGACGGTCAAGGAAGTCGTACATCCGGTCACCGCGCAGGGTCACCTTGGCACCCAGCGGCATCTCTTCACGGACGCGGAAGCCAGCGATGGACTTCTTTGCCTTGGTGGTCAGAGCCTGCTGGCCAGCGATCCGGGTCAGGTCTTCCTGAGCCGATTTCGCCTTCTTGGAATCACGAACCGCCTCGGCGCCGCAGCCGATGTTCAGGACGATCTTGTCCAGACGCGGCACCTGCATTGCGTTCTTGTAGCCGAACTCTTCCATGAGCGCCGGCTTGATGGTCTCGCGGAACATGTCCTTGAGGCGCGGTGTATAGGTCGCGGTATCAAGCATCGATCACGTCCCCCGTGGTCTTGGCGAAACGGACCTTCTTGTCGCCTTCCATGCGGAAGCCAACGCGAGTCGCTTTGCCGTTTGCATCGACGATTGCCAGGTTCGACAGGTCGATGGGCTTTGCCACCGGAAGACGGCCGCCCTGCGACGTCTGGCTCTGGCGGGTGTGACGAATAGCCATGTTCAGGCCACCCACGACGGCCTTGCCGGCCTTCGGGGAGAGGCTTTCGATGGTACCGGTCTGGCCCTTGTCCTTGCCGGACAGAACGACGACCTTGTCACCTTTGCGGAGTTTCGCAGCCATCAGAGCACCTCCGGAGCAAGCGAGATGATCTTCATGAAGTTCTTCGCACGCAGTTCACGCACGACCGGCCCGAAGATACGGGTGCCGACCGGCTCGCCCGCGTTGTTCAGGATCACGGCCGCGTTGCGGTCGAAGCGGATGGCGGTGCCGTCTTCACGACGGACTTCCTTGGCGGTGCGCACGACGACGGCCTTGCGGACGTCACCTTTCTTCACGCGGCCGCGCGGAATGGCCTCTTTCACCGAGACGACGATGATATCGCCGACCGATGCATAGCGGCGATGCGAGCCGCCGAGGACCTTGATGCACTGAACTTTCCGGGCTCCGGAATTGTCAGCGACATCCAGATTGGTCTGCATCTGGATCATGTCAGTTTCTCCCGACCTTCAGGGACTCGTCCCCTGGGGTTTCGCTAAAGTCGTACGGGCAGAGGTCACCTCTGCCCGTCTGCGCTCTTAGTGAGCGGCTTCCTTTTCCGCGTGACGCTGCGCATCCAGTTCTTGCTGGATCTTGGCGTTCTCGGCGCGGGCCGCGTTGTGCTCTTCGAGCATGTCGGCGGTCATCACTTCCCAGCGCTTGGTCTTCGACTTCGGCGCGCATTCGCGGATCGAGACCTGCTGGCCGACCGTGAACAACCCTGCCTCGTCATGGGCGCGGTATTTCTTGGATTTCTTGATGGTCTTCTGCAGCACGGGGTGCTTGAAGCGGCGAACCACCTGAACCGTCACGGTCTGAGCGTTGGCGGTGGAGGTCACGGTGCCTTGCAGGATACGCTTGGGCATGGGTCTGCTCCTTATTCCGCCGAAGCCGCGGCAGCGGCTTTCTGGTTCAGCACGGTGTTCACGCGTGCCACATCGCGACGCACCTGACGGATGCGTGCGGAGTTTTCGATCTGTCCGGTGGCTTTCTGGAAGCGGAGGTTGAAGGCCTCCTTCTTCAGCGCCAGAAGCTGATCCCGGAGCTGATCCGGGGTCTTCGAGCTGAGCTCTTTCGCGTCCATATGGTCGCTCCTTTGTTACAACATCACCGGAGAGCCCCGTCGTTACGCGGGTCACCCTGATTCCCGGTGGAGGTGGATGAAGGCGCTCTATAGGCGCGTTACGTCAGCTTGGCAAGGATCTTTGCGATGCGGACGCGACGCCTGAAGCTCCAACAAAAAAGACGCCCGAAGGCGTCTTTTTCAAACTGGTCGGGCTGAGAGGATTCGAACCTCCGACCCCCTGCTCCCGAAGCAGGTGCGCTACCAGGCTGCGCTACAGCCCGACCGTGGCGGGCGGAATAGCCCAGCCCGGCAGGCTTGGCAAGGGGTCATCGCGTGGTTTCTTGCATGACTTTTTCGCGGCGCTTCATGGCGCGGATCATCGGCCCCAGACGCAGCGAGGTGCCGGTCTCGAAACGAGAGCGGGTGCGCAGCACCGGGGTGTTCTCGGAGACACTCGTGCGACCTTCGCGCAGCACGATATAAACCCCCGACCCGATGATCAGCGCCGCCCCAAGCAGCGTCATCCCGTCCGGCCATTCGGCAAAGAACAGCGCCCCGTACAGCGTCGCCCACAACATCTGGGAATATTGCATCGGCGCGACGATCACCGCCTCGCCCTTGCGATAGGCCGCGATCAGCACCAGCCCCCCGACCAGCGCAAAGGCCGCCATGACAAACACCCCGCCCAGATGTTCCAGCGGCATCGGCTTGTAGACAAAGGGCAGCGCGCAGGCCATGACGATGAAGTTGGTCGTCATCGGATAGATCATCAGCACGACCGAGCGTTCCTCATGGCCGATCTTGCGCACCACGATGGCCGAGAGCGCACCAGAGAACGCCCCCACCAGCGCCGCCGCATGGCCCAGCGTCAGCTCGGTGCCGCCGGGGCGCAGCACCACCAGAACCCCCGCAAGGCCCACCAGCACCGCCAGCCAGCGCCGCAGCCGCACCGTTTCGCCAAGGATGGGAATCGCCAGCACGGTGATCAGCAGCGGCTGCGCGAACAGAATCGCGTAGGTCTGCGCCAGCGGCAGCACGGAAAAGGCATAGAATACGCAAAAGCCAGTGATCACCGCCGACACCGTGCGCAGCGCCGTCCACCACGGGTGGATCGGGCGCAGGTGGCCCGGCGTCGTGTCCCGGATCAGCATCAGGCTGACCAGCGGAAAACTGAACAGCACCGAAAAGAACACGATCTGGAACGGCGCGTAATGGGCGCCAAGCATCTTCACGATCACATCGTGCGCCGAAAAAATCCCGAAGGACAGCAGTGCGAACAGCGCACCTTTTGCGTTGTGGCTCATGGCGGGAAGGTCCGGTGGATGAGTTGCAGAATTCGGGCCCGACTCGCACAGCCCTGCCCCTAGCTCTGAAAGCTTATCCCGCGATGGTCAACGCAGCGCTTTGCGCGCCTGCGAAGTTTCGCACAAAGCCCCGCCCCCGTGCCTGCCACGGGGGCGGTAGCGGTATCAGAGGCTGGCGTCGAGCGCCGCAAGGATCGCATCGCCCATGCCGCTGGTCGACACCGGGGTGACGCCCTCTTCGCCCAGCAGATCGGCGGTGCGCACGCCATCCGCCAGCACCTTGTTCACCGCGGCTTCAAGCCGCTCGGCCTCCTCGCCCAGATCAAAGCTGTAGCGCAGCGCCATGGCAAAGCTCAGCACGCAGGCGATGGGGTTGGCCTTGCCCTGCCCGGCGATGTCGGGGGCCGAGCCATGCACCGGCTCGTAAAGCGCCTTGGGGCGGCCATTGTCCATCGGCGCGCCAAGCGAGGCCGACGGCAGCATCCCCAGCGAACCGGTCAGCATCGCGGCAGCATCCGACAAAAGGTCGCCAAACAGGTTGTCGGTGACGATCACGTCGAACTGCTTGGGCCAGCGCACCAGCTGCATCGCGCCGGCGTCGGCATACATGTGGCTCAGTTCGACCTCGGGGTAGTCCTTGCCGACCTCGGTGACCACCTCGCGCCAGAGAATGCCCGATTCCATCACGTTGGCCTTCTCCATCGAGCAGACCTTCTTGCCGCGCTTCATCGCCAGCTCGAACGCCGAGCGCGCCACCCGGTCGATTTCCGACTCGGTGTAGCGCTGGGTGTTGATGCCGACGCGCTCGTTGCCCTCTTCGATGATGCCGCGCGGCTCGCCGAAATAGATGCCCGAGGTCAGCTCGCGCACGATCATGATATCAAGGCCCGCAACCACATCGCGCTTGAGCGACGAGAAATCCGCCAGCGCGTCAAAGCACTGCGCAGGGCGCAGGTTGGCGAACAGGTCCATTTCCTTGCGCAGGCGCAGCAGGCCGCGCTCGGGCTTTACCGAGAAATCCAGAACGTCGTATTTCGGCCCGCCCACAGCGCCCAGCAGCACCGCATCGACAGACTGCGCCTTCGCCATGGTGTCATCGTGCAGCGGCGTGCCGTGCGCGTCATAGGCCGCGCCGCCGACCAGATCCTCGGATACGTCGAAGGTGATGCCGCGCTTGTCGCCGTACCAGCCGATGATCCGCTGCACTTCGGCCATGACTTCGGGGCCGATGCCGTCACCCGGCAGGATCAGAAGCGAAGGGTTGCTCATGAGACGTGTCCTCTCCTCGGAATTGTCCCGTTTCGCCTAGCCTTCCGCGCGGTGATGGTCAAGAAATCAGGGCAGATCGAGGGTGACCAGCACCATGCGATGCGGATCATCGGCGATCGGAGGCCGGGTTTGCGCGCCCAGCACGGTGAGCGTGGCCGAGGGCAGGATATAGCTAACCCGCATCGGGCCGGTCTGCTCCCAGATAACCGTGTCGGTGCCGGGCAGCGGGTCTTGCAGGCGCGGATCGTCAAGCGCGGCGCGGATCGCGTCGTGGCGCCCTTCGCCGCGCGCCGGGTCGATATTGGCATCGCCGATCAGCACCGGAATCTGCGGCGGCGCGCCAAGCGCCCCGTCGAGCAGCCGCAGCCACAGCGCCAGCTCATCCGCGCCGCGCCGGCCATTGCGATCGTCGGGGCCGTCGAACACCGGCGGGGTGGCGTGCCATGCCAGCAGCGACAGCGGCGGCTCGCTGCCCAGTCGCAGCTGCCAATGCGCCGACGACGACAGCCGTTGCAAATCCGGCGCGGGGTCTTCGGCGATGCGCAGATTGCCCGGTAGATCGGCCCAGAGCAGCGCCGAGAAATCACGTTCCAGCGTCACAGGCAGCCGCGACAGCACCGCCATGCCGCCCTGCCCGGAAAATTCCCCGTAGCCCTGCGCATCCCCGGCGCCGCCAAGCCGCCCGTCGCCATCCAGATCCAGCCCGGTTGGCATGCCGCTGTTGGGCCGCGCCGTGAGTCGATAGGGATAGACCGCGCCCGCCTCGGCCAGCATCCTCGCAAGCTGCGCCAGTGCCACCCCGTCGTGATCGTGATCGATGTCGGTCAGCAGCAGCACATCAGGATCGGCTTGCGCAATCTCGCCAACCACAAGCCCCAGTTTACCCTTGAGCAGGTCACGCAGCAGCAACCCGGGCCCCCTGCGCGTCAGATCGACATTCCAGGTTGCCAGCGTCACAGGCTCTGCCCGCAGCGGAGGCGCCCAGAGACACAGCCAGAGACAGGCCCAGAGCAGAGGGGTCAGACAGCCTGCAAATCGGCCTGCTCGTAGGCGCGGCGACGCTTTTCCTCGATCAGTTCGGCGATACGTGTCAGCGCGATGCCTCGCATGATCAGGCTTGCCGGAAGAAAGGCCCATGCACTCATCGTCCAGATCAGGGTCTGCGGTTCGGTCAACGAGATCGGATCGATGATCTCGGTCGCCATCTTCATGATGGCAGGGATCAGGAATGGCAGAAGAAACCCTAAGGCGACGTTAACTTTGCCGTCCCGCTTGAGCCGATACAGCACATCCTTGCCCACCGCCGGATCGAACAGCGGCAAGTTGATCCAGAAATTGAATGCCCCGCGCCGGACCGGCCAGTCGAGCACCCGCACCATGAAAATGAAAGAGGTGATCGCCACCAGCGACACCAGATAGGACAGCCCGGCACCGGTGCGCATCATGTCGATCTGGCGCGGCGTCATCTCGTCGGTGGCGACAAGCACCATCAAGCGCACCGGCGAGTAGGGGAAATCCAGCAGATTGCCCACGCCACTGCCCACATGTTCGAACAGCAGGCTGAGCGAGCTCGGATGCGTCTCGCCCCGGCCGATGAGGGTCAGTGTCAGAACGGTGAAGAGCAGCGCCAGAAAACGGATGCGGTTGAACGGCGGCGCATCGCGGAATTCGATGATCGACGGGTAGTCGCCGACGTATTCGACAAAGGTCAGAAGGGCAGCGACAAGCGCCACCAACGCAATGATCTGCGCGCCGTCCTGCGAACGCTCGGCGAGAAAGAGCGCCGGCATTGCCACGAGCAATGCGATAAGTATGGCACGCGCGCCCGCGTGCACCATGCGGCTGATCACTGCTTTCTGCCCCTTCGGCCCGGCCGGGCGTGGCCTGATGCCATGCCCTGATTTGTACCTGACCCCGCCTTTGCGACGGCTTGCCTCATTGTTGCCCAATTTTTGCCGCCTTTCGCCATGTTCAGCAAGGAGTGGTTCAGTAAGACAGCCGAATCCGGGCATTTTCGTGAATGAATCGGTGCGTTTTTGCATCAACTTTTCCGAAATTTCGGCGCGATACGCGATCACACACAACATTCTATGGCTGCAGGGCGCCGCAGCACGTTCCCGGCTTAATCCACTCCGATTTGATGCAGCGCATGGCCGCGCTGCGAAAACAGGCCTTGATAGGATACCGACCGCTGACGTCTGGAAAGGACCACCCTGATGCATCTGGCAATAACCCTGGAAGAGGCCGTGGCAATGATCCCCGATGGCGCCCGCGTGATGCTGTCCGGCTTCATGGGCGTCGGCACTCCGGACGGGCTGGTACATGCGCTGGCGGCCTCCGGGAAAAAGGACCTGACGATGATCGTAAACGATGCCGCCCGGCCAGACACGGGGGTTGGACCATTGGTCAAGGCAGGCTGCGTGCGCAAGTTCATCGGCAGCCATATCGGCGTAAATCCGGATGTGCAGAAAAAGATGCGCTCGGGCGAGATAGAAGTCGAACTGGTGCCGCAGGGAACCCTTGTCGAGCGCATCCGCGCCGCCGGCATGGGGCTGGGCGGGATCCTGACCCCGACCGGCCTGGGCACGCTGATCGCCGAGGGAAAGCAGGTGATCGAGGTGGACGGCAAGCCGTTCCTGCTTGAAAAGCCGCTGCGCGCGGATTTTGCCCTGATCGCGGCGCGCAGCTGCGATTACGTGGGCAACCTGACCTACATGCTGTCCGCGACGAACTTCAACCCGATCATGGCGCTTGCCGCTGACGTGGTGATCGCCGAACCCGAAGAGATCGTGCCCGTCGGAGTCATCCCTCCGGACGCGGTAAAGACGCCGGGGATTCTGGTCGATCACGTGATCAAGAGGACAGCGTAATGATGGATTTCGAAACCATGGCCCCCAAGGAAATCATAGCGCGGCGCGTATCGCTCGAAATTCGCCCGAAAACACTGGTGAACCTTGGCATCGGCATTCCGACGCTGGTGTCAGACCATCTGGATGAAAGCCTCGGGGTGTTCTTCCAGTCCGAGAATGGCGTGGTGGGCCTTGGCCACCGCCCACCCGAAGGCATGACAGACAGACACCTGACCGACGCGGGCGGCAGTTTCACCTCGGCAGTGCCCGGGGCTTCGATCATCGATTCCGCGTTTTCCTTCGGCCTGATCCGGGGCGGGCATCTCGATCTGACCGTGCTCGGAGGATTGCAGGTAGATGCCAAGGGCCACCTTGCCAACTGGATGATTCCCGGCAAGTTCGTGCCCGGCATGGGCGGCGCGATGGATCTTGTGACGGGTGCGAAAAAGGTGATCGTGGCGATGATCCACACCGCCAAAGGGGTGTCAAAGATCGTTCCGGAATGCACGCTGCCACTGACGTCGCAGCGGCGGGTGAACCTGATTGTCACCGAGATGGCGGTGATGGCCCCCCTTGATGACGGCCTTCACCTTCTGGAAACCGGCCCTGGCTACAGCATCGAGGAGGTGATCGCCGCCACCGATGCAGAGCTGGTCATCAAAGGGGATGTGCCTCAAATGAACTTGTCGCTGTCCGTCTGACGACGTTTCGGATCGCCATACCGCGATCCGATTCACCGGGGGTTTCACCCCCGGACCCCCAGGATATTTCAGGCCAGAAGAAGCAGGGGCGCAGCGCTCTGATTTCTTCTGGCTCTAAATATCCCCGCCGGAGGCATCCCGCCCCGCCAACATGCGCATCGGGCGAAACGACGAAAGGCGGGGCAAACAACCCGCCTTTGCAATCCGAGCTGTCCGTGTTCAGACCCAAGGGCGACTTTGGGCAGCCTGAGCTTCGAAACTGTCAATCGCGCCGACTTTTTCCATCGTCAGGCCGATGTCGTCGAGACCTTCGAGCAGGCAGTGTTTCTTGAAGGCGTCGATCTCGAACGAGAATGTCTCGCCGTCCGACGTGGTGACAACCTGGTTCTCGAGGTCCACGGTCATGCGGGCATTGGCGCCTTTTTCCGCGTCCTTCATCAGTACGTCGACCGCTTCTTGCGGCAGCACGATGGGCAGCATGCCGTTCTTGAAGCAGTTGTTGTAGAAGATATCGGCGAACGAGGTCGAGATCACTGCCTTGATCCCGAAGTCGGCCAGTGCCCAAGGCGCGTGTTCGCGCGACGAGCCACAGCCAAAGTTGTCACCGGCGACGATCACCTGTGCCGCGCGGTAGGCGGGCCGGTTCAGCACGAACTCCGGGTTCTCCGAGCCGTCTTGGTTGTAGCGCATCTCGTCGAAGGCGTGTACGCCGAGGCCTGAGCGTTTGATCGTCTTCAGGAACTGCTTGGGGATGATCATGTCGGTGTCGATGTTCACCAGCGGCATCGGTGCTGCGATTCCGGTGAGTTTCTCGAATTTTTCCATGGCGTCTTCTCCTGGCCCCGCCCCGTGCGGATCCAGATTTCCCTATGACAAATCCGCGCGCGCGACAAGCATCGCAGGACCCCCGCGCGGTGAAAACGCCAGTGCGCGGCGGCTGGCCGCATGTCTGCCGAAGGTCATCACGATCAGCGGATCAACCAAAGCCCCCCGAAAATCCGAAGCGCCTTTCAGGTTGAACGTCGACCTTCTGCGCAAAGAACGGCTTGACCGTCAAGACGGTTGCTCCGGAACTCCAGAGGAGTCTCACATGAGTTCCGAAGAAGGCATCTGCGTCGCCTGAGGCTTGGGCAATGGTACCGGAACCGGCACGGTGGCAAAAGTCTACCCCCGCAAGACCACTCTCAAGATCGAGGGCACCGAGATCACCCGCGGTGGGTCGCAGGACGTGCCGGCCTACCGCATTGCCCAGCAGCACCGCGACGAGGCTGTCAAGTCGCACAGCGCATTGCGCAAGGCGTGACGGTCGGCATGCAAAAGCCGCGCCCGAGAATTTCGGGCGCGGCCAAGTCAGGTCTTGTATCGGCTCAGGCGGGAACCGGCGCGTCCGTCAGTTCGCGCACATCGGTCAGCCGACCGGTGATCGCGGCAGCCGCGGCCATCGCCGGCGACATCAGATGCGTGCGTCCGCCCTTGCCTTGACGCCCTTCGAAGTTGCGGTTCGAGGTGGCGGCGCAGCGCTCGCCGGGCGCAAGCTGATCAGGGTTCATCGCAAGGCACATGGAACAGCCCGCAAGACGCCATTCAAACCCGGCGTCGATGAAAATCTGCGCCAGCCCTTCTTCCTCGGCCTGCGCGCGCACGAGGCCCGATCCCGGCACGACCATGGCGCGGATGCCGTCCTTCTTTTTCTTGCCCTTGAGGATCTCGGCCGCAGCGCGCAGGTCCTCGATGCGGCCATTGGTGCAGGAGCCGATGAACACCGTGTCGATTTCGATGTCGGTCAGCTTCTGACCGGCGGTCAGGCCCATGTAGTCCAGCGCCCGCTTGGCCGCTGCGACCTTGCCGCCGGTGAAATCCTCGGGCGCGGGCACCAGCGCCGAGATCGGCAGCACGTCTTCGGGCGAGGTGCCCCAGGTGACCACCGGTTCGATCTCTTCGCCCTTGAGGGTGACGATCTTGTCCCAATGCGCGTCGTCATCGGAGTACAGCGTCTTCCACCATGCCAGCGCGGCTTCGAACTGCGCGCCCTTGGGGGCGTGGGCCCGGCCCTTGACGTAGTTAAAGGTGGTCTCGTCCGGCGCGATCAGGCCAGCGCGGGCGCCGCCTTCGATCGCCATGTTGCAGACGGTCATCCGGCCTTCCATCGACAGATCGCGGATCGCTTCGCCGCAATATTCGATGACATAGCCGGTGCCGCCGGCGGTGCCGGTCTTGCCGATCACCGACAGGGTGATGTCCTTTGCGGTCACACCGGGGCGCAGCTTGCCGGTGATCTCGACCTTCATGTTCTTCGATTTCTTCTGGATCAGCGTCTGGGTGGCCAGCACGTGTTCGACCTCGGAGGTGCCGATGCCATGCGCCAGCGCGCCAAAGGCGCCGTGGGTCGCGGTGTGGCTGTCGCCGCAGACCACCGTCATGCCCGGCAGGGTCCAGCCGTTTTCCGGGCCGACGATGTGCACGATGCCCTGACGGACATCGGTGACCGGGTAATAGTTCACGCCGAAGTCGCGGGCGTTCTTGTCGAGCGCGTCGACCTGAATACGCGATTCCTCGTTTTCGATGTGAGTCTCGCGGCCTTCGGTGGTGGGCACGTTATGGTCGGGCACGGCGATGGTGCGCTCGGGCGCGCGTACCTTGCGGCCACTCAGGCGCAGACCTTCGAAGGCCTGCGGGCTGGTCACTTCGTGTACGAGGTGACGGTCGATATACAGAAGGCAGGTGCCGTTTTCGTCTTCGCTGACAACGTGGGCATCCCAGATCTTGTCGTAGAGCGTCTTGGGGGACATGGGTCCTCTCCCTGGATGAAGATTGAACAAAGTCTGAGGGGCGGATGGCCCGGCCTTATAGGCTGGCGCGCGCGGTGCGTCGGGCACCGTGGAAACGCCACGGCAGGCGGGCGCGGTCGTCCATGTCGAAGATGCGTTTCATGGTCGGATCAGATACAGCGCAAGCGCGTCTCGTGCAAGGGCCGGACAATCAACGGGCCGCCCTGCCCTGTTGTGGCGACGGCGCATCGGCCACGCAAGGCCGGGCGATTGCGCCCGATGCTCTGCTGCGGCCTCGCCCGCTCCGCTCTGCCCCCTTGCCCCGCGCCATGCAGGGTGCAAATCTGGCCTTCTTCAAGGAGGCCGCATGAACCAGCCCGAGGCGACGCAGCAAAGCCCCTTCCACGCCCTGCTCGCAACCTTGCAGGATCTGCTAACGCTGGCAGAAGGGTTTCTGGCCACCTTCCTGCGGCCTTGGAATTTCTACCAGCTTGGCATCGCGGTGGCGGTGTTCGTGCTGGCACATCTGCTGGCGCATTGGTTCACCCCGGCGCTGCGCGACTGGATGCGCAGCCGCGAAGGCTGGCCCACATGGCGGATGCGGCTGCTGATCATGGTGCAGCGGCGCCTGCGGATGATGCTGTTCGTGGTGCTGATCTGGATTGTGGTCAACGTGATGAAAGAGGTGACATGGCCGTCGCGCTCGTATCTTCTGGCGATCATCGCCGAGCTTGCCAGCGCCTGGCTGCTGATCGCCTTTGCCACCCGGCTGATTGTCAACCCGGGGGCGCGCTCGCTGATGCGCTACGCGGCCTGGACCTGGGTGACCATCTCGATTGTCGGGCTGGCCGACGAAACCCAGAACCTGCTGGAGAGCGTCGCCATCCAGATCGGCGACTCGCGCCTGTCGCTCTGGCTTGCGGTACAGGCGGTCGTGCTGCTGGTGGCGCTGGTGGCGCTGGCGCGATTCCTTGCGGGCACCGGGGCCGCGAGCATCCGGCGCAACGACAGCATCAGCCCGTCAATGCAGGTTCTGGCAGTGAAGTTCCTGCAGGTCTGCCTGTATGGCGCGGCGTTCTTCATGGCGCTGAAGCTGGTCGGCGTCGACCTGACCGGCCTTGCGGTGCTGTCGGGGGCGATCGGCGTCGGGCTCGGCTTCGGCCTGCAAAAGGTGGTGTCCAACCTCGTTTCGGGGGTGATCATCCTGCTCGACAAGTCGATCAAACCCGGCGACGTCATCAGCCTTGGCGAAACCTTCGGCTGGATCAACTCGCTGGGCGCGCGCTATGTCTCGATCACCACGCGCGACGGCAAGGAATACCTGATCCCGAACGAGGATCTGATCACCGGACAGGTGGTCAACTGGTCTCATTCAAACGATTTCGTGCGGCTCGATATCTTCTTCGGCACGTCCTATGGCGACGATCCGCATCTGGTGCGACAGGTCGCGATCGACGCGGCCGCTGGCGTGGGTCGGGTGCTGACAGATCGTCAACCGGTCTGCCATATCGTTGGCTTCGGGGACAGTTCCGTCGACTATATCCTGCGCTTCTGGATCTCGGACCCGTCCGCAGGGCTGACCAACATCAGGGGCAACGTCTATCTTGCGCTGTGGGATGCCTTCAAGGCGAACGACATCAGCATTCCCTTCCCGCAACGCGAGGTTCGCGTGGTGAACGAAACCTTGCCAGCGATCCGCGACTGAGCGGCGCAGTTCACCTCTCATCAACCCCAAACGTGCAGACTGCGGCAGATGACAGAGCATTCACGCTACCAGCCGCCGCCTGCCGCGCCTCAGCGATACAAGACCATCGGGCCGCATGTGCCCAGTCGCGGCGCGCCGCCCCGGGCGGTGCTGCCGCGCTGGTTGCGACGGCTACGCGTGCTGCTGCGCCGCAGGCCAAGAGTCCCGCCCGCGCGGCCAAGGTCTTTGCGCCAGTGACGGGACGTCGCGGCTGACATCCTTTCCGCGCGCGGTCATCCTCGGCGTGACAGCCGTGGACCGGCCATCCGGGAAGGAGACCTCATGACCCTCACCTCTGACGACATCGTCATTCTTGACGGTGCCCGCACTGCCATCGGGACCTTCGGGGGCAGCCTGTCGAGCGTCGCGCCAACCACCCTTGCAACCATCGCCGCCCGCGCCGCGCTCGCGCGCTCCGGGGTTGCGGGCGACCAGCTGGGGCACGTAGTGTTCGGCCATGTCATCAACACCGAACCGCGCGACATGTACCTGTCGCGCGTGGCCGCCATGGATGCGGGCGCGCCCGAGACCGTGCCCGCGATGAACGTCAACCGGCTTTGCGGATCGGGGGCGCAGGCGATCGTCTCGGCGACGCAATCGCTGATGCTGGGGGATGCGGATTTCGCCTTGGCCGGCGGGGCAGAGTGTATGTCGCGCGCGCCCCACATCGTTCAGGATCAGCGCTTTGGCCGCAAGATGGGCGACATCACCAGCGTCGACATGATGATCGGCGCGCTCAGCTGTCCGTTTGGCACCGGGCATATGGGCATCACGGCGGAAAACGTCGCGGATGCGGGCGGCATCAGCCGCGAGGATCAGGATGCCTTTGCGCTGGAAAGCCAGGAACGGGCGGCGGCGGCAATCCGGGCGGGGCGCTTTGCGTCGCAGATCGTGCCGGTCGAGGTGTCGTCGCGTCGCGGCGTGGCGTTGGTCGACACCGACGAGCATCCCAAGCCCACCACCGCCGAAGCGCTCGCGGCGCTGCGCCCGGCCTTTCGCAAGGGCGGCTCGGTGACGGCGGGCAATGCCAGCGGCATCAACGACGGGGCGGCGGCGCTGGTGCTGGCGCGGGCAGATGCGGCGAAGGCCGCCGGGCTGACTCCCCGCGCCCGCGTGCTGGGCTATGCCCATTCCGGGGTTCGCCCCGAGGTCATGGGCCTTGGGCCGATCCCGGCGGTCGAGTCGCTATGCGCCCGCACCGGGCTGGCCATCGGCGATTTCGACGTGATCGAATCGAACGAGGCCTTTGCCGCACAGGCGCTGGCGGTGAACCGCGCGCTGGATCTCGATCCAGATCTGGTGAACCCCAACGGCGGAGCCATCGCGCTGGGGCATCCGGTGGGGGCCACCGGTGCGATCCTGACGGTCAAGGCGCTGTATGAGCTTGAGCGCATCGACGGGCAGCGGGCGCTGATCACCATGTGCATCGGCGGCGGTCAGGGCATCGCGCTGGCGATCGAGCGGCTCTAGCGCAGTTCGATCGACACCCGGCCCGTCCGACCCGCCGCGTCGATCACCGACAAGGTGGTGAACCCCGGCCCGCGCGGCGGCACGGTCAGCAGCGGGCCGCGCTGCTGCGTGGCGACGACCTCGCCATCGGCCAGCACGGTAAAGGGCGGCTGTCCGCCGCGCAGCTTCAGCGCAATGCCCACGCCGTCTTGCAGCAGCCGGGCTCCGCTGGGCGGAAAGATCACCTCGAGCGGCGCGGCGCGGGTCTCGCCGCCAAAGCGGCGCAGGTTGACGGGCAGATCGGCGTTGCTCACCAGCAGCGTCTCGGGCGGCGGCGCGGGCAGCGGAACCGGCTTGGGGCGCACCCGGCCCAGCGCCTCGAACAGCAGCGGCGCGGCAAGATCGCCGCCAAAGGCCCCCGGCACCGGGGTGCCATCGGGCCGCCCGATCCACACCGCCACGACATAGCGCCCGTCCCAGCCCAGCGCCCATGCGTCGCGGTGGCCATAGGATGTGCCGGTCTTCCACGCCACCTGCCCCGGCGGCCCCGACGCGGCGGGCGGCGCCAGACCTGCAAGCACATGCCCGACCTGCCACGCCGCCCTGCGGCTGAGGATGCGCTGCGGCGCGGTTGCAGCGGCCTCCATATCCCAGCGCAGCGGGCGGGCCTCGCCGCCCTGCGCCAGCGCGGCGTAAAGCCTCAGCATCTCCAGCGACGTCACCCCAACCCCGCCAAGGCTGACAGCCAGCCCGGCACGCCCTCCCGGCAGCTGCGGGTCCATCCCGGCGGCGCGCATCGCCGCCATCAGATGCGCCGGGCCCATCGCCTCGGTCAGCCGCACCACGGGAATGTTCAGCGACAATTGCAGCGCGCGGGCGACGCGCAGCTCTCCGCGAAACACCCCGTCGAAATTCTGCGGTGCATAGCCGGCGAACATCACGGGCGTGTCGGCGATCAGCGTTTCGGGATGCGCCAGCCCCCGATCGAAGGCCAGCCCGTAGACCAGCGGCTTCAGCGTCGAGCCGGGCGAGCGCAGCGCATGGCTCATATCGACGAACCCCTGCCCGCGCCCTGACGCATAGCCGCCAGAGCCGACCGAGGCGAGCAGCTCGCCGCTTTGATGATCCGCCACCAGCAGCGCCACCGACAGGCGCGCATCGCGGCCGGTCATGTAGGCGCGCGCCAGCGTCTCGAGCCGTTGCTGAAGCTCGCCATCCAGCGTGACCCGCCGAACGCCTTGCGCCAGCGCCCGGTCGGCCAGATGCGGCGCAAGCATCGGCATGGC
This sequence comes from Salipiger sp. 1_MG-2023, assembly GCF_030547555.1. Lineage (NCBI taxonomy): Bacteria > Pseudomonadati > Pseudomonadota > Alphaproteobacteria > Rhodobacterales > Roseobacteraceae > Salipiger > Salipiger sp. 1_MG-2023. The sequence goes on from NZ_JAUOQN010000001.1 coordinate 231,009, forward strand.
GCGCCGCGCCCCCGGCAGGGCAGCCCGCATTGCAACCTGCGCCGTATCGCTGTCGAGCACGCCCGCCCGCGCCATCCGGGCCAGCACCCGATTGCGGGCGGCGCGCGCCTGTTCGGGGTGGCGATCCGGGCGGCGGGTTTCGGGCGACTGCGGCAAGGCGACCAGCAGTGCCGCCTCGGCAGGGGTCAGGCGGCGCGGCTCTTTACCGAGCCATGTCAGCGACGCTGCGCGCAGGCCTTCGATATTGCCGCCATAGGGGGCCAGCTCCATGTATAGTTGCAGGATCTGCGCCTTGCTCAGCCGCCGTTCCAGCGCCAGCGCCACGCGGGCCTGCCGCAGCTTGCCCTGCCAGTTGCCGGTCGGCCCATCCTCGAGCAATCGCGCCACCTGCATCGTCAGCGTCGAGGCCCCCGACACCACACCGCCCGACACCACCACCTGCCAGCCCGCCCGCAGCGCCGCCCACGGATCGACGCCGCCATGCGACAGGAACCGTCGGTCCTCATAGGCGATCAGCATCTTTGTCAGCGCGGGATCGATGGCATCGGCGCTGATGGCCATGCGCCACAGACCGTTTTCCACGGTATAGGCCCGCAGCATCGCCCCGTCCCTGTCGCGGATCTCGGGCGAGGTGGCGTGCACCAGCACCGGCAGGTCGGTGCGCGCGATCCAGTCGTCGGCCCGGTCACGGGCAAACCCCGCCCCCCAAAGCAGGGCGACAAGAACGAATAGCCTAGCCATCCGCCTCCCACAGTCCCGGATAGGTCATGACGAAGCCGTCTGGCCCGACCACAAGCTGCTGGCAGGTGCCGGTTTCCTCGGCCTTGTAGGCGACAAGCTGGCCGCGCTCGCGCGTGTAGCTCTGGCTTAGCGTCACCACCATAGATCCGGGCGGTCCGGGGCAGCGCAGCCATGCGGCCTGCGTTGTCAATCGCCCGACATCGGGCAGACGGCGCAGCGGCATCAGGTTGGTCGCCGGGGTAAAGGCGAAATCCACATCCTCGCAGCCATAAAGCTGTGGCTGCGCAGTGCCATTCAGCGTCCAGTCCGCGCCGCTGCGCACCAGCTTTACCGCAACATCATCGCCGCCGTGGCGGCCGGTGACATCGGCGGACAGCGTCTTCCAGTCGGCCCCGATGCGCACCACGTAATCCAGCGCCGCCCAGCCCGCGCCGTCGCGAAACCGCGCATGGCCGATCAGCATGTAGCCATCGCCAAGCTGCGCAAGCCGGCACTTGTCCTCGCCGTCGCGGTCGAGCGCCCGCCAGCGGATGGTCGTAAGGGTCTCTGTCATCTGATCTCCAAGTCTCCCGACGCGGTGGTGGCGCGGTATTCGGGGTGGTACATATCCTGCACAAGCGCCGCCGGGTGGTGGAACATCCCCGGAGACACCGCCCGCACGACATAGGCGAGGCGCATGGGCTCGCCCCCCTCCTGCGTCAGGGCGGCAAGGAAGCGTTCGGCGCGAAACTCGGTGTGCTCTGGCTCGGCGGTGTCGAGCCAATCCAGCGCCCGGATGTCACCGGCCCGCAGGATCGCAGGGTTGTCGATTTCAAACCCGGCGGGCAGCGCGTCGTCGATCATCAGCCTTGCGCGGCGATCCTCGGCGGGGCGGATGGTCAGCACGGCAACAAGGCGCTCCCCCTGCTGCGCCGGGAAGGACGCCGGTGTGCCGTCGAGCCTGTAGAAATCCCGCTGCAGGCTGTAGCCATAGCCACTGGGCGCCGTGTCACCCTCCGGCACGCCAAGCGTGGTGAGGGTCAGCGGCACCGGGCCGGGGCCGGTGTTGGCGATCTCTGTCCGGTCAAGCGCATCGCCGGGGATACGCCGGATCAGCGGGCCATCAACCGCAAGACCGTCGATGGCCAGCCCCGCGCCCGCGTCCCCGGTCAGGGCATGGACCGCCAGAAGCGACCATGCCTGTTCCTGCGTCGACAGCGGGCGGTCCACTGCGGAAATGCGGGTGATCAGCGCCTCGCGGTCGATCACGTCAGAGCGGGCCGTCGCCGCCAGCGACAGCACCCCCGCCGCATCGCGCAGCTCCGATCCGTAATCGTCGCGCCAGCCGGTCCCGGCCTCGCGCGACAGCGCGGCGGCAGCGCGCAGGAACATCGCGTCGCTGCGCTGCTGGTCGCCGTAGCTGGCCAGCGCCGCGCCAAGCTGGGCGCGGGCAAGCGGCGTGGCGAAGGCCTCGCCGCGCGCGTCACTGTAATAGCGCAGATCGCCGACGGCGGCGCGCCCCTCGCGGGCAAGCACCATCAGCGCATAGGCGATATCCTCGCCGCCATCTTCGAAATCGGGCGCGTATGAAATCCGGTTGGCAAGGTTGTCGAGCGCCGCCTGCATCGCCTGCGCGGGCACATCCTGCCCCGCCGCCTGCGCCCGCGACAGGAAGTCGGTGACATAGGCGTCGAGCCAGAAATCCCCCGACCCGGCCTGCCACAGACCAAAGGCGCCGTTGGCGTTCTGCCGGGTCAGCACCACCGTCACCGCCTCGGCAATGCGCTGCGCGATGCGGGCATCATCGCCAAGGCCCAGCGCCTGTGCCGCATCCGACAGGTACAACAGCGGCAAGGCCTGCGAGGTCACCTGTTCGGTGCAGCCATAGGGATAGCGGCTGAGCGAGGCCAGCAGCCCCGGCACATCGAGCCGCGCCAGCGGCCCCGCCGACAGCAGCAGTTCAGAGCCCTCGCGGTGCAGCCCTTCCAGCAGGGTGCCATCGAGCACAAGGCTCTGCCCCGGTCCCAGCACCAACCGCCGGGTGCGCCCCACCGGCGGATCGGTGGCGCGTACGCCGACGCTCAGACGCTTTTCCAACCGCTTGCCGTCGGGCGTGGTCAGCGCCACCGTGATGCTGTGATCGCCCACCTCCCCCGCCAGCAGCGGCAAGGCGATGCGCTGCGTGCCGCCTTGCTCGAGCACCACCTGCGGAGCGTCGCCAAGCGTCAGCCCCTTGGCGCTGATCTGCAGCGGCATCTCGCCCGCCGGGCCAGAGGCATGGGTCAGCTCCAGCAGCAGCCGCGTCTGATCGCCCGGCGACAGGAAACGCGGCAGCGCGGCGCTTATCACCACCGGGTCGCGCACCAGCACATCTGCTTCGGCCTGCCCGACGCCCGCATCGGACCATGCGATCGCCATCAGCCGCAGGGTGCCGTTGAAATCGGGCAGATCGAAGCTGAACTCGGCCCGCCCGTCGACCACCGCCACCGGGCCCGAAAACCGCGCCACCAACTCTTCGGTCGGCGGCGGCGCTTGCATCCGCATCGACGCGCCAGCATCGCCGCCCGAGCGAATCTTCCCCATCGCGCCGTTCATCCCGTCGATCAGGCGACCGTAGATGTCGCGGATCTCGACCCCGAGCCGCTGCTGGCCGAAGTAATGCGCCGACGGAGCGGGGCTTTGATAGCCCGTCAGGTTAAGGATCCCGACATCCACAGCCGCGACGGTGACCCAATCGGCGCCCTCGGCGGTCAGGCTGACGTTCAACGGCGCGCGCGGGGCGCTTTGATCGGGCGCATCGAACGCGACCGTCAGCGCCTTGCCCTCGGGGTCAAGCGCCGCATGGGCCAGCCCAAGGCTACGCGCCGGGTTTTGCCCCGCCGCCACATCCATCGGGCGCACAAGCTGTACCGTGACATAGGCGCCGGAGCCCCAATCGTCGCTTACTTCAAGGGCGATGGTGTTCTCGCCCTCGGCCAGCGTCACCGACTGCATCGAGATCACCCGGTCGGCCAGCACCGTCACCAGCGCCTCGCCTGCCGCGCGCGGCACCACGCGCAGCTGCGCGGTATCCCCCGCGCGATAGCGTTCCCGATCCAGCGACAGCTCGAGCGTGTCAGGGCTGGCAAGCGCCCCGGCGGGCGCATACCAGCCCGCCTCGAACCCGACGGACGAGGCAAGATACTGGCCGCCCTCGCGCGCCACCACCAGCTCGTAATCGCCCCAGTCGATGTCTGCGGTGATCCGCAGCGGATCGTCGCCCAGCATCGCCGCGCCCGAGGCAACGGTTTCGCGCGTGGTGATCGGCTCCCAGTTCCAGTTGCCGTAAAGCTGGTACCATTGATAGCGCGTGCTCACCCGGTTGACCTGCCATGTCACTGGCATTTCCCCGCCCACCGCCTGCAACAGGAACGACGCTTCGGCACCTTCGGGCAGGGTGCCGTCGAACTCGGGGCGAATGCCGATCATCGGGCCGATGGGGGGAATCGCGGCGGTGATCTCGCGCTCGACCGGACGGCCCGAACCTTCGGAAGCCCGCAGCGTCACACGGAGGCTGGCAGGGCGGCCAGAAGGCGCCTCCGGCAGCGCCAGCGGGATGCGCACAAATCCCGACGCATCGGTGCGCAGATCGCCGGGCAGCGCCTGCGTCTGCGGCGCGGCGTCATCGTCGTGGCGGCCAAAGCGATAGCCCGGCCATGCCTCCAGCGTGGTTTGCGGCAGCACCGCGACCTCACCTTCCAGCGCCAGATCACCACCGGGCGCGCCGAACAGATAGCGCGCCGTAACCTCGAGCGCGCGCAGCGGCTGCGGCAGCGCCAAAGTGACGTCGATGCGCTCGGGGGTGAAATCCTCGACCAGCAGCGTCGAGGCGGCCAGCGCCGGGGCGGCAGGATCGGCGAACAGCTCCAGCCGCCATGTGCCGCGCGGCACGGCGCTGGACAGCGGCAGATCAAAGACATGGCCGCCCGCGCGCCCCTCGGCCGAGACGAGGCGCGCCTGTTCCACCCCATCGGGGCGGGTCAGCACGGCAGTCAGCGGCACGCCCGCCACCGCCTGCGCATTTGCATCGCGCAGCAGGGCGGTGGCATGGATCGTCTCACCCGCGCGATAGGCCCCCCGGTCGGTGGCAAGGAACGCATCGAGCGGCCCGGCAGGCGCACGCCCTTCGACGCCCCGATCCGACAGATCGAAGGCGGGATCGCTCAGCGACAGGAAGGCGATGTCATCCTCGCCCCGCGCCGCGGTGATCAGCGCCGGCGCCCCCGCCCCGGTGCCGCGTGTCAGCCCGGCGGCAAAGCGCGCCACGCCTTGCGCATCGCTCACCGCCCGGCCCAGCACCGCGTTGGCCCGCGACACCAGCGCCACGTCCAGCCCAGCCAGCGGCGCGGCATCCCTCAGCCCGCGCGCGATCACGGTCAGCCCATCGCTGCCGTCAAAGCTGGTCAGCCCGATATCCGACAGCACGAACCATTGCGTCGCCGCCGCGCTGTCCCATGGGTCTGCGCCGGGCACCGAGGCGGCCAGCGCGTAGATCCCGGCGGGTTGCCCCGCGATGGCCTCGGCCATCGGCAGCCGCGTCAGCATGTCGGCGTTGAGCTGATTGCCGGTCTCGCCGGTGCCGGTCCAGACCTGCTCGGCCAGCTGCTCGGAGAACTGCTGCAACTGCCAGTGCGACATCGGCGCGGCGAAAGACCCGTCCTGCATCGCCCGCACCAGATTTCGGTCGGACAGGCGGTACAGGGTCAGCGCCACCGAGCTGAGGTTCACAGTCTCGACCGGCAGCCCCGCATCGGCGCTGCGAGGCAGCACATAGGCGCGGCCCGGAAAGCGGACCGAGGGCGTTCGGTCGCGAACATAGGCGGTGATCTCGACATCGCGGGCCAGCGTTTCACCATCGGCGGCGGGCAGCCCGGCACGAAAGGTCAGCCGGTAACGCGCGCCGTGCTCGATGCCGGTGACACACAGGCGGCGGTCTTCGGCGACCACCGCCAGCTTTGCATCGGGCAGCCGGACATAGTGGGCATAGTCTTGCCCGGCACGGATCAGCGGATCGGAGAATTCGGCGCAGATGCGCGGCGCGGCGCTGTCGGCCTCGACCACGTGGTCGGTGATGCGAAAGCCGAACTGCGCCACGGCGCGATCCAGCGCGGCGGTAAAGCGATCGGACGGTGCCACCTGCGCCGCCAGCCGCAGCGCGGGCACTGACAGGCGCGGCGCGGCGGTGGCCTCGAGCGTTTCGGCCAGCAACAGCATCGCCTCGGCCTGCGCCGGGGCTTCGCCGAGCCGCAGCCAAGCGTTGATCGCCGCCAGCTTGGCGCGCTGTTGCAGGCTGTCGGCCGAGCTGTCGCGACGGGTGCTGGCAAGGCGCATCTCGAGTTGACCATAGGCCAGCCAATCGGCGCCGGAATCGCTTTGCGCCAGCGCGGCGCCGGTCCAGTTCATCGCCTCCGCAAGCTTGCCTTTCGCCTGCGCGGCGCGGGCGGCCTCTCGCAAGTCTGCCAATGTCGATGCGCCGCCGCCATGGCGCAGCCCGAGGGCGGCAGCCTCGCCGCGCGCCGCCTCCAGCGCCCCAAGAAACGCCAGATCCTGCGCCCGCATCGCGGCGCGGGCACGAACCGCCGGATCGGTCGCGATCACAACCGCAGATGTGGCCCCCTCATAAGGCACGCGCCGGGTCACGCCGACCTTGGGGAAACAGGCGTTCGAACGGGCATTGAAGGTGAAAGCCTGACAGGACGGGTTGCCAAGACAGGCCTGTTCGCAGCTCGCCAAGGTGCTGTCGAACAGCGGTTGCAGATCGCCACCATGGAAATCTGTATCGCGGCTGACCACGATGCGCCGCTCTAGCAGCGGCTCCTGCGCCATGGCGGCCCCTGCAAGGCACAACATCGCAAGGGCACCCAGCAAACGCAGCATGTTCAACTCCCCTCCCAAGGAACCTGCCACCATGGTGGGCCTGCCCTGCTTGAAACGCAACGATTCCCCGCCGTTTTGCCGCGGTGGGCTTAATCCGATCTTCACCAAGGCCGGTCAATCCTGCTCGCAGTTGCAGAGGACAGCAGGCACATGAATCTCACGGCACGGCTGGCAGAAGAGCGCCGCGCACGTCTGGCGGCGGAACGCCTGCTTGAGCTCAAGCAGGCCGAGCTGTTTGCCGCCAATCGCAAACTCGACAAACATGCCCGCGCCCTGTCGAGCCAGATCCACGAGACCCGCGCCGAGATCACGCAGACCCGCGCCCAGATCACCGAGGTGCGGACCGAAAACCAGCTGGTCAAATCGCAGCTCGGCCTTGCCAACGAAAAGATCGAACTGGTCGAGGGGCAGCTGTGGAAGGCGCTTCAGACCATGCGCGACGGCTTTGCGATGTTCAACGCCGACAGGGTGATGGAACTGGCGAACCCGGCCTATCTTGCGCCTTTCGAAAATCTAGACAGCGTCGGGGCGGGCGCAAGCTATGGCCACGTGCTGGGCATGATGATCGAGGAAGGCATCATCGACCTTCAGGGCGAGGCCCCGCGCGCCTGGTGGGACCGGATGATGGGGCGCTGGAGCCACGATCCCATTCCCCCGGTCACGCTGCGACTATGGGACGGGCGGTTTCTCAAGATTCAGGATCGGCACATGGCCGACGGCGGTGTGGTCTCGCTGTGCGTCGACATCACCGACCTGATGCGCATGTGGTCCGCGGTCGAGGAACTGCCCGACGGGTTTGCCATCTACGACGCCGAGGACCGGCTGCTGATGTGCAACGAGCCCTACCGCGACATCTATCGCAGCAGCGCCCCCGCCATCGAGCTGGGCAACAGCTTCGAAGAGATCCTGCGCTACGGGCTCGAGCATGGCCAGTACAGGGATGCCATCGGCCGCGAGGAAGACTGGCTCGAAGAACGTCTGTACGCCCATCGCACCGCAATCACCGAGACGGAACAGCAGCTTGACGACGATCGCTGGCTGCGCATTTACGAACGCCCGCTGCGCGACGGCGGGCGGGTCGGCCTGTGTTTCGACATCAGCGCGATCAAGCAGACCCAGCAGGAACTGCAAGAGGCCAAGCTGCGCGCCGAAATGGCCAGCCGGGCGAAATCAGCGTTCCTCGCCAACATGAGCCACGAGATCCGCACCCCGATGAACGGCGTTGTCGGCATGGCGGGCCTGCTGCGCACCTCCGATCTTTCGGATGAGCAGAAGCTGTATGTCGACACCATCCGCAGTTCCGGCGAGGCGCTGCTGGTGATCATCAACGACATTCTCGACTATTCCAAGATCGAGGCCGACAAGCTGCAACTCAAGCCCGAGCTGTTCGACCTTGAACGCACGGTCCATGACATTCTGCTGCTGCTGCAACCCGCGGCGCGGCAGAAGGGACTCGAGCTGCTGCTCGATTACGACATGTTGCTGCCGACCCACGTGGTGGCCGACCCCGGTCGCATCCGGCAGATCCTCACCAACCTCGTCGGCAACGCCGTCAAGTTCACCGCCGATGGTCATGTTCTGGTGCGGCTGAGCGGAGAGACCGGGCAGGACGGCAGCGCCGCGATCCACATCACGGTCGAGGATACCGGCATCGGCATCGCCTCGGACAAGCTTGAACATGTGTTCGGCGAATTCAATCAGGCCGACGACGAGCGCAACCGCCAGTTCGAGGGCACCGGGCTGGGCCTCGCCATCACCCGCAAGCTGGTCTTGATGATGGGAGGCGAGGTCTGGGTGGAATCCGAGCTTGGCAAGGGGTCGTGCTTTGGCCTTCGGATGCCGCTGAGCATCGACGCCGCGCCGGGCGATCCCGCACCGGTTCTGCCAACGGCCCTGCGCAACGTGCTGTTGGTCGACGATCACAAGATGACCCGCGCGATCCTCGGCGCCCAGCTTGAGCAGCTTGGGCTCCGGGTCACCAGCTGCAAGACCGGAGAAGACGCGCTCGACCGGATGAGCGAGCCGCCGGATCTGGTGATCGCAGAGCAGGATCTTGCCGAAATTCCCGGGGCAGAACTGGCGCAGCAGCTCGGGCGGCTGGTGCCGGGGCTGCCAGTGATCCTGCTGACCTCGGACGCGCAGGCGCTCTCCGAAGAGGCACGCCCCGCCGGGGTTCACGCAGTGCTGCCAAAGCCGGTGCAACGCCAGCTTCTGATCGCCGCCCTGTGCGGGCTGTATCCCGCGCAGCCCGAAGCCGCGCCGGAACCACTGCCCGCGCCAGCCCCGGTGCAGCCTTCCGCCGGCCTCCCGACGTTCCGGCATCGCGACATGAACGCAGGGTTTTCTTCGGTTCGCAACGCCCCGGAGCCGCCGCCCGAACCCGTCGCCGCGATGCCGCTCGACATCCTGCTGGCCGAGGACAACCCGACCAACCAGCTAGTGTTCCGCAAGATGATCCAGAAGCTTGATATTCCTCTGAAGCTGCGCTTGGCCGGCAATGGCATCGAGGCGGTTCAGGCCTATCGCGATCAGCGGCCCGACATCATCTTCATGGATATCTCGATGCCCAGAATGGACGGCAAGGAAGCCACGCGCGAGATCCGCAAGATCGAAGGGAATGGCCCCCGCGTGCCGATTGTCGCGGTGACCGCCCATGCCATGGCCGGCGACAAGGACGGCATTCTCGACGCCGGGCTGGACGATTACCTCACCAAGCCGCTGCGCCGCACCGAACTGGCGCATCTTGTCGACAAATGGACAGGGCCGGATGCGCCGGGCGCTCAGGCGGCGCGGATGAACACCGGCTTGTCAGGCTCTGACAGGCTGGCCGACCAAGCATAGCCGCCGCTGTCGAAGGCGGTCAGGCTGTCCGGATCGGTCAGGCGGCGCTGCACGATATACCGCGCCATCGCCCCCCGCGCGCGCTTGGCGTAAAAGCTGACGATCTTTGGCTCGCCGCCCTTGTCTTCCATGAATTGCGGCGTGATCACCCGCAGCCCCAGCGCCTGCGTATCCACCGCGCCGAAATATTCCTGACTGGCGCAGTTCACCAGAACCTGTGCGTTCACCGCCTTGGCATCGTCCTGCAAGGCCTTGGCAATCCGGTCGCCCCACCAGTCATACAGGTTCTTGCCGCGCGGCGTCTTCAGCCGCGAGCCCATTTCAAGCCGGTATTGCTGAAGGCCATCGAGCGGGCGCAGCACGCCATACAGCCCCGACAAAATGCGCAGATGCCCCTGCGCAAACGCCATCTCGTCAGCGTCAAGCGAGCTCGCTTCGAGCCCCTGATAGGTATCGCCCGCAAAGCCAAGCACCGCCGGGCGCAGCACCTCGGCCGAGGGCGTGGCGGAGAAATCGCGAAACCGCTCGTGGTTGAGCTTTGCCAGATCGTCCGACAGGTGCATCAGCGTCTTCAGCTCGGCCTGTGTCAGCTTGCGGGCAATCGCCGCAAGGCGCGCTGCCTCATCCGCAAAGCGCGGCTCTGTCATCGTCTCGTTTCGTTCGGACCAGTCCAGCTTCTTCGCCGGGGACACCACAACCAGCATCGTCTTCCTCTTGTCTCGTCGCATTCCCGGAACGGAATGCAAAGGCGGACCTAGTCCGGCTGGGCGAGCAGGTCCAGAAAAACCTGACCGAAACGATCAATCTTTTGTTCCCCCATACCGGCGATCCGCGCCAGTTCCGACAGGGTCGCGGGGCGGCGTTCGGCGATCTGGCGCAGCGTGGCATTGGAGCAGCTGAGCGGTTTGCCGGTGCCGTCCTCGCCGCGCGCCAGTTCCAGCTGCGCCTCTTGCAGCCGGTCGAACAGCGCGCCAGCGTCCTGCCCGGCCAGCTTGCGCCGTGCCGGGTGCATATCTTCCTGCGCGGCGCCGGTGATCACCGACAGGAATTGCGCGCCGTAGCTTTGCAGCTTCTTGGCACCGACGCCGTTGATATTCGCCATGTCGTCAAAGCTTTGCGGGCGCTTTTCGGCCATCTCGATCAGCGTGCGGTCGGGGAAGATCATGTAGGGCGGTAAGCTGGCCTCGCGCGCTAGCGACGTGCGCATCGCCTTGAGCGCAGACATCAGCGGCGCGTCCTCGTCGGACACCAGCGTCTTGACCTGCGGGCGCCGATCGGCGGCACGGTCCATCACGTCCTGCCGCAGCTGGATCGTTTCCTGCCCCTTGAGGATCGGCAGCGCCGCATCGGTCATCACCAGCGCGCCGTGCCGGTCGGCATCGGGGCGTACCAGATCAAAGCCCATCATCTGTCGGAACACCGCCTGCCACTGGCCCTTCTTCAGATCGCGCCCGACGCCAAAGGTCGGCAGGCTGTCATGCCCGCGCTGGCGCACCTTGTCGGTCTCGTTGCCCATCAGGATGTCGACCAGATGCCCCATGCCAAAGCTCTCGCCGGTGCGCAGCGCGGCGGACAGTGCCTTGCGCACCACCTCGGTGCCGTCGAACACCTTGGGCGGCGCATCGCACAGATCGCAATTGCAGCAAGGCTCGGAGCTTTCGCCGAAATATTTCAACAACTTCTGACGACGGCAGCCCAGCGCCTCGGCCAGACCCAGCAGCGCATTCAGTCGCCCATGATCGGCGGTGCGCCGGTCAGCCGGGGCGTTGCCCTCGTCGATCTGCGAGCGGCGCAGGCGAATGTCATCAGCGCCATAAAGCGTCATGGTTTCGGCCGGGGCACCATCGCGCCCGGCGCGGCCGATTTCCTGATAATAGGCTTCGATGCTCTTGGGCAGATCGGCATGTGCGACCCAGCGGATATCGGGCTTGTCGACCCCCATGCCGAAGGCAACGGTGGCAACCACGATCAGCCCATCCTCGACGGCAAAGCGTTCCTCGACCGCGCGGCGGTCTTCGGGGAACATGCCGCCGTGGTAGTGACAGGCGACATGCCCGTCGTCGCTCAGTGCCTTGGCGATGGCTTCGGTCTTGTTGCGGGTGCCACAATAGACGATGCCCGAACGCCCCTTGCGCGCGGCGGCAAAGCGCAGGATCTGGCTGCGCGGGTTGTCCTTGGGCAAGAAGGCAAGGTGGATGTTGGGACGGTCGAAGCCGCGCAGGAAGGTGCTGGGCGTCTCGCCATCGAACAGGCGGCGGACGATTTCCTCTTGGGTTTCCTGATCGGCGGTGGCGGTAAAGGCCGCCAGCGGCACGCCAAGCGCGCGGCGCAGCTCGCCGATGCGCAGGTAATCGGGGCGGAAATCATGGCCCCATTGGCTGACGCAATGCGCCTCGTCGACGGCGATCATGCTGACCCCCGCTTCGGCCAGCATCCGCTGGGTGCCGCCATTGGCCAGCCGTTCGGGCGCAAGATACAGCAGCTTCAGCCGCCCCTCGCGCAGCATGTCCCAGACCGCGTCGGTTTCCTCGGGGGTGTTGCCCGAGGTCAGCGCCCCGGCGCAGACCCCCGCCTCGCGCAGGCCGCGCACCTGATCGCGCATCAGGGCAATCAGCGGAGAGATCACCACCGTGACCCCGTTCCGCATCAGCGCGGGCAGCTGGAAACACAGCGATTTGCCGCCGCCCGTGGGCATGATCGCCAGCACATTGTCGCCGCGGGCGACAGAGTCGACGATCTCGCCCTGACCGGGGCGGAAGGCATCGAAGCCAAAGACCTGCTTGAGCAACGCCTCGCCCGAGGCGTCATGATCTGCGTCGCGGGGCATCACCGGTGATCCTGCCATTACTAGCTATATCTGCGTCAGTCGGCAGGGTCGCATACTAAGATTTGCGGAACAAGGCCGGGGCCGCGTCAGAACAGCAGGCTCGGCAGGATGTAATCGCGCAGCGAGATGATGATGATGAACACCACCAGCGGCGCAAGATCCAGCGGCCGCGTATCCGGCAGAATGCGGCGGATCGGGTTGTACAGCGGTTCCAGCAGGCGGTTCAGGCCGGTCCAGATCTGGCCGACGATCGGCTGGCGCAGGTTGAGGATGTTGAAATTGATCAGCCAGCTCATGATGATATGCACGATCATGATGAAGAAGACCGCATCAAGGATCAGTTTCAGCGGTCCGTAAATTGCCATCATGTGCCGGGTGTCCCTTTCGTTCCATTGTTTGCCGGGGTTATTTAGGCACCGGGGCGCTTAGGGACAAGAGTGCCGTGAGGTCGCGGTTGACGCGATGGCGCAGCGCGGCAGTCTCGCCACAAATCAAGGAGCGCCGCATGTATCCCTTCATCCGCATGGCCAAGGAAATCCGCAAGTTCCGCAAGGCCGATCCGCTTGGGCTCGATGGCATCCATGTGTCGCACCACACCTGCTGGCCGTGGGACATCGACCTGTGGAAGGAATTGAACAACGGCCGTACCCTGACGCTGTACGATCTGGGGCGCATTCCGCTGGCGCAGCGGGCCGGGCTGCTGGGCACGCTCAAGCGCGAAGGCTGGGGGCTGACGATCGCCGGGGCCTGCGTGCGCTATCGCCGCCGCATCCGGGTGTTCGAAACCATCGAGATGCGCTCGCGCATGGTCGGCTGGGATGCGCGGTTTCTCTACCTGGAACAATCCATGTGGAGAAAGGACGGCGAGTGCGCCAATCACGCGGTCTATCGCAGCGCGGTGACCGGGCCGGGCGGCATCGTGCCTCCCGCTCAGGTGCTAACCGCGATGGGGCATGAGCCGCACTCACCGCCCCTGCCCGCCTTCGTGCAAAAGTGGATCGAGGCCGAAGACCTGCGCCCATGGCCGCCGCAGTGCTGAAGTTTTCACACAGGCGGCACGGTTTGCCGCTTGCCTGACCTTGCGCCGGGCTGGTCTAACGCCCTCGCGGGCACGGAGGGCGGCATGGCACAGGTTTCAAAAAAGCGCATCTGGGGCTGGATGATGTTCGACTGGGCGCAGCAGCCCTACGCGACGCTTGGCCTGACCTTCATCTTCGCGCCCTATTTCGCCGCCGTCGCCGCCGATCACTTCGCGGCAGAGGGCATGGCCGTCGATGCCGCCAAGGCGCAGGCGCAGGGGCTGTGGTCGTCGGCGCAGACGGTATCGGGGCTGTTCATCGCGCTGTCGGCGCCGCTGCTCGGGGCGTGGGCCGATGCGTCGGGGCGCAAGATGCCGTGGCTGGCGGGCTTCACCGCGCTGGCGGTGATCTGCGCGGCAAGCCTGTGGGGGCTGTTGCCAGATGGCACCGGGCTGATGATGGCGCTTGTGGCGTTCTGGGCCGGGTACACCGCATCGGAATGCGCCTTCAACCTCAACAACGCCACGCTGCCGCAGCTGGGCACGCCGCAGCAGGTTGGGCGGATCTCGGGCAGCGCCTCGGCCTTTGGCTATTGGGGCGGGGTTGTCTCGCTCTTCGCCATGTTGCTGCTCTTCGCGGAAAACGAGACAGGCACCACCCTGATCGGCACCGCGCCTGTTCTGGGGCTGGACCCTGCCGCGCGCGAAGGCACCCGCTTTGTCGGCCCATTCATCGCGATCTGGTTCGCGCTGTTCATGGTGCCGTTCTTCCTGTGGAACCGCGACCCGGCGCCCAGCCCGCGCGGGCGCGCCCGGGCCGGGACGATCATCGCAGAGCTGCGCGCCGCGCTGCGCGATCTGGCAGAGCGCCCATCCTATCGCAGCTTTCTGCTGTCTTCGATGCTGTACCGCGATTCGCTGGCGGCGCTTTATGCCTATGGCGGCATCTATGCCCGGCTGGTGCTGGGATGGGAAATCACCCAGATCGGCGTTTTCGGCATCATCGCAGCGATTTCCGCCGCCATTCTCAGCTGGGCGGGCGGGCATGCCGACCAGCGCTTCGGGCCAAAGCCGGTCATCCTGTCCTGTGTCTGGCTGCTGATCGCGGTCAGCACCATCATCATCGGCATGTCACGCGACCATCTGTTTGCGCTGCCCCTGACCGAAGGTTCGCCCCTGCCCGATATCCTGTTCTACATCTGCGGCGCCATCATCGGCGGCGCGGGCGGGGCGCTGTATTCCGCCTCGCGCTCGATGATGGTGCGCCACACCGATCCGGCCCGCGCTGCCGAAGCCTTTGGCCTGTTCGCGCTGAGCGGCAAGGCCACTGCCTTTCTCGCCCCGGCGCTAATCACCTTCTTCACACTGTGGACCCAATCCAATCAACTCGGCTTTCTTCCGGTGATCTTCCTTTTCCTTGGCGGCCTCACTCTGCTACGTTGGGTACAACCTGACGGAGACCGAGCAGAATGATCCGCACCCTGACCGCCCTTCTTGCTGCCACGGCAATCCTGACCGGTTGCGGCGAAAAGCGCCCTGCCACGCAGGCCGACCTTCCGCGCGTGACAGGCGTGCTGTCGACGCAAAGCGCCAAGGCGGCGTTTGGCACGCTGTCTTTCGCCTCACAGCAATCGCCCGCCCCCTTCGGCAGCTACGCCAAGGGCTGCGCCGCGGGCAACGTGCAACTGCCCGAAACCGGCGCGACGTGGCAGGCAATGCGCCTGTCCCGCAACCGCAACTGGGGCCAGCCGGTGATGATCGACTACCTTCAGGATCTGTCGCGCAAGGCCGCGCAGCTGCCCGGCTGGAACGGTCTTTATATCGGCGATATCGCGCAGCCGCGCGGCGGCCCGATGCTGTCGGGCCATGCCAGCCACCAGCTCGGGCTCGATGCCGATATCTGGATGCTGTCCGCAACCGATCTGACCCTCAGCCGCGCCGCGCGTGAGAGTATCTCGTCGATCTCGACGCGCCGCGCCTCGGGAGCCTACACCAACGACAACTGGACCCGCGCCCATCACGAGTTGCTCAAAGCGGCGGCGAGCGATCCGCGCGTAGCACGGATCTTTGTGTTTCCCGGCGCCAAGGTGCAGATGTGCAACGATGAAACCGGCGATCGCAGCTGGCTGCGCAAGATCCGCCCGTGGTACGGGCACCACTATCATTTCCACGTGCGGCTGAGCTGCCCGCCGGGCGCTGTCGGCTGCATCAATCAGGATCCGCCCCCCGCCGGAGACGGCTGCGCCGATGCGCAGGCTTGGGTGAACAACATCCTCAACCCGCCGCCCCCCGATCCCAACGCGCCGGCCCCCAAACCCAAGCGTGAACTCACCCTCGGAGATTTGCCGGCACAATGCGCTTCAGTCCTCGCGGCGCAATGATTGCGCTCGCCGCGCTCTGCCTCGCCCTGTCAGCCGGCGCCGGCGACAGCACCGCAGGGTTTGTCGGCAGCTTCCGCTGGACGATGGACGATGACGCCTTCGGCGGTCTGTCGGCGATCGAAATGTCCGACGATGGCAGCCAGATCACCGTGATCGGCGATCGTTCCGCCTATCTGACCGCCCGGATCACCCGCAAGAACGGGCGTATCGTCGGGGTCGAGGCCACCCGCCCCGCCCTGCTGCGCGCCCCCAATGGCAAGCGCGCTGCTGGCGACAGCGAGGGCCTCGCCATCAGGGGCGACCGGCTTTACGTCTCGTTCGAAGGCCCGGCCCGCGTCATGTCCATTGACAGCGAACTGCGCGCGCATCCGCTGCCCAGCGTTCCGGCCTTTGCCACATATCCGGGCAACAGCGGCTTCGAGGCGCTTGCCATCGACGCCAAGGGCCGCCTGCTGACCCTGCCCGAGCGTTCCGGCGCGCTGCTGCGCGCGTTCCCGGTCTGGCGCTTCGATGGGCAGCGCTGGACGCAACCTTACGAGATCCCGCGCCGGGGCGGCTTTCTGGTTGTCGGGGCCGATGTCGGCCCGGACGGGCGGCTGTACCTGCTGGAACGTGAATTCACCGGCTTCGGCTTTCTGTCGCGGGTGCGCCGGTTCGACATGACCGACGATGCGCTCAGCAATGAAACCGAGCTGCTCAGCTCGTCGGTCTTCCAGTTCGACAACCTCGAAGGCATCGCCGTGTGGCGCGACGACACCGGCGAAATCCGACTGACCATGGTGTCGGATGACAATTTCAACCCGCTGCAAAAGACCGAGCTGGTGGAATTTCGCGTGCCCGAAACGCTTGCGTCACGGGGCGAAACGCCCTAACAGACCGCGTCCGGGCGCATTCCGGAACAAGTTCCCCGCAACCTTGTAAAAACGGGTCACCTCATGACACGCAAACATCTTCCCGGCATTCTTGCCATGGCCGCCATCGTGCTCGCCTCGAATATTCTGGTGCAATTCCTGTTCGGCCAGTGGCTGACCTGGGGCGCCTTTACCTACCCTCTGGCCTTTCTGGTCACCGATGTGATGAACCGCCTGTACGGTGCGCCCGCCGCGCGCCGGGTGGTTTTTGCCGGGTTTGTCGTGGGCGTGATCTGCTCGCTGATCGGCACACAGATCATGCTGACCGGCGACGGCTACACCTACCCCGCCGTGACGCTGCGCATCGCCATTGGCTCAGGCCTTGCCTTCCTGACAGCGCAACTGATGGATGTGGCGATCTTTGATCGCTTGCGCGATGGCGCATGGTGGCGCGCACCGCTTGCATCGACTTTGGTCGGATCGGCGCTCGACACCGCTCTTTTCTTCGGCATCGCGTTTTCCGGCGCCTTCGGCTTTGTCGAGCCGGGAAATGACGTCAGCTGGGCGCAAGAAACCCTGCCTTTGCTGGGGGTTGGCCCGATCGTGCCGCTTTGGGTGTCGCTGGGAACGGCGGACTGGCTGGTCAAACTGGCGCTGGCGGTGATTGCCCTCGTGCCCTTCCGGATGATCGTTTCGAAGGCACTTTCACGAAACGCTTACGTTTGATCTGCTAAAAACGCTTTGCGGGTTCGCTATTCCATGGCAACCTGAACTTGCGTTTTTCAACAGCTGAAAGGAGGTGATCCAGTGTCTAGAGTCACATTGGAGAGAGGTGTCGGAACAGCCCGGAGGATGACCTGCTAGGGCAGCCCCTGGCAGCGAGTCCCCTCAGGGTTGGCATAGCCTAACCGGCCCGCCTCCTTGACGTCTCGAATGGGTCACCCCACAGGCAGGGTGGCCCATTTCAGTTTTTCAGCGCTTGCCCGGATCGCCTTCCGGCAAGCATTCAGGGGCCGCTTCGGGAAACCGTGGCGGCCCTTGCGTTTCATGCTATGTGATGCCCCATGCTCAGGATCAACGACCGCATATCCATCGAAGACTGGGAGATCACCGAACAGTTCGTCCGGGCCTCGGGGCCGGGCGGGCAGAACGTGAACAAGGTCTCCAGCGCAGTCGAGCTGCGATTCGAAGCCGAGCGTTCGCCGAATCTGCCGCAGCCCGTGAAGACGCGGCTGCGCACGCTGGCCGGGCGGCGCTGGACCAAAGAGGGCGCGCTGGTGCTTCAGGTCGACGAGACCCGCAGCCAGGTGCGCAACCGAGAGATCGCCCGCGAACGTTTGATCGACCTGATCGTAAAGGCCTGCGAAAGGCCCAAGCGGCGCGTCGCCACCCGGCCGACGCTTGGCTCTAAACGGCGGCGGCTCGAGTCGAAAAAGCAACGCGGAGAGGTGAAATCCCTGCGCGGCAAGATCGATCCCTCCTCCTGAATCTTGCCATGCCCCGGTGGCAAACGAGCGCCGCCATATTTGTCGCCCGTCGGATGAGGCCACCTGCGCCTTCATCGCCGATGCGCGGCGCCGTTGTCAGGCGTGCTGGCCGCCATTCACATCGATCACCGCGCCGTTGACATAGCTCGCCTGCGCCGAACACAGGAACAGCACCACCCGCGCCACCTCGTCGGGTTTGCCGAGCCGACGCAGCGGAATCACCTGCGTCATGTTTTCGGTGCCCGGGGACAGGATCTCGGTCTCGATCTCGCCCGGCGTCACCATGTTGACGCGCACGCCGCGCGGCCCAAGCTCTGCCGCCGCCTCGCGGGTCAGCGCCTCGAGCGCCGCCTTGGAACAGGCATAGGCAACCCCGGCAAAGGGATGCACCCGCCGCCCGACGATCGAGCCGACATTGACCACCGCGCCCTTG
This sequence comes from Salipiger sp. 1_MG-2023, assembly GCF_030547555.1. Taxonomy (NCBI): domain Bacteria; kingdom Pseudomonadati; phylum Pseudomonadota; class Alphaproteobacteria; order Rhodobacterales; family Roseobacteraceae; genus Salipiger; species Salipiger sp. 1_MG-2023. Next base: position 249,483 of record NZ_JAUOQN010000001.1, read on the forward strand.
GCCTCGCTCAGCTCGGGCAGCAGATCACGCATCAGCGCCGCCGGTCCGACCAGATTGACGTTGAGCACATGTTTCCACACCGCGTCAGAGCTGCCCTCGATGCCAAGCCGCGCGCCGCCCTCGCCCTTGGGCGAGATGCCGGCGTTGTTGACGATGGCGTGCAGACCGCTGCCGCCTAGCGCCTCGCGCACCCGCGCGGCCATCTCGGCCCGCGCCACCGGGTCGGCAAGATCGCCCTGAATATGGTCGGTGCCGCCAGCGTGCCACGGGCAGCGCGAATCGAACGCGGTGCGCGAGACGGTCAGCACCCGCCAACCCGCCGCCTGAAACACCTTGACGGTGGCGTGGCCGATGCCCCGGCTGGCGCCGGTCAGCAGCAATGTTTTCTGGTCCGTCATCGCGGCCTCCTGTGAGTGCGTCTAGATGTGGAACGCAACGCCGCGCGCCGCAAGCCCCCCGGCACGCGCCGACACGGATCCGTCAGCGCGCCAGCCGGCGCAACGCAAATGGCGTTCACAAAGCGCATTTTACGCGTGGCGGATGCGCCACGCCCTGCGACCCGGACGCAGCGGCCTTGCGGCAGGTAAACATCATTCCGGAAGGGCATCCACCGTAACCGTGCGATCCTTGAGCCCGACACCCGAAAGCCTCAGTTTGAACGCCTCGCGCACCAGCCACGCGGCGCGATGCGCCGCATCGGGCGCGGCCAGCCCGCCGGGGCGGATGTTCGAGATGCAGTTGCGGTCGGCATCGCTGCGCCCGAGCCGTGGCCCGAAGGTCAGATACAGCCCAAGGCTGTCGGCTGCCGACAGGCCGGGGCGCTCTCCGATCAGCACCACCACCATCCTTGCGCCAAGAATTGCGCCGATCTCGTCGCCGATCGCCACGCGCGCCTGCGTTGCGGCAACCAGCGGCGCAACGCTGAGCCCATCGAGCATTGGCAGGAAGGCCGCCAGAAATCCCGGCGCCTGATCCTGCGTCGCCAGAGACGACAGGCCATCGGCCAGCACGATGGCAATGTCGGCGCCTTTGGGCTGCGCTTCGAGCGCCTGCGCCGAGGCGTCATCCAGCCGCCGCCCCCAGTCGGGGCGCTGAAGATAGGCGGCGCGGTCCGGCGCGCGCGAGGCCGTGCGGATCAGCGGGCCGGTCTGTTGTTCCAGCAGGTCCAGATCCAGCACGGAATGCACCGCCGTGCGCGCCTGCGCATGGGCGATCTGAAATTCAAGGTTACGCGCAGTGCTGAGCGACACGCCGGTGCGCCCGAGCGCAATCCGCGCCGAGGTGTGGCGGCGCAGCCGCGCCCAGGGGTCTTGGTTGCGTTGATCGGGCAGGTCAGCCATTCACCCGGCCTCCAGCAGCGACAGGCGCTGCGAGAGCACCGCGGGGGGGCGCGCCGCCGGGGTGAAACCACCGTCCTTGGCCATCAGGCCGCTGCGGTCGAGCCAGTCCTCGAATTCCGGTGCGGGGCGCAGCCCGAGCACCCGGCGGGCATAAAGCGCGTCGTGAAAAGAGGTGGTCTGGTAGTTCAGCATCACGTCATCCGACCCCGGAATGCCCATGATGAAATTGATCCCTGCCGTGCCAAGCAGGGTCAGCAGCATGTCCATGTCGTTCTGATCGGCCTCGGCGTGGTTGGTGTAGCAGATGTCGCAGCCCATCGGCACGCCCAGCAGCTTGCCGCAGAAATGATCCTCGAGGCCCGCGCGGATGATCTGCTTGCCATCATACAGGTATTCCGGCCCGATGAACCCCACCACGGTGTTCACCAAGAGCGGGCGATAGCGCCGTGCCACGGCATAGGCGCGCGATTCCAGCGTTTGCTGATCGACGCCGTGATGCGCATCGGCCGACAGGCAAGACCCCTGCCCCGTCTCGAAATACATCACGTTGTCGCCCACCGTGCCGCGCCCTAGCGACAGCGTCGCCTCATGCGCCTCGGCCAGCAAAGCCAGCGAGATGCCGAAGCTCTCGTTGGCCTTTTGCGTGCCCGCGATGGATTGAAAGGTCAGATCGACCGGCGCGCCCTCTTCGATGGCGGCCATGGTGTTGGTGACATGACTGAGCACGCAGCTTTGCGTCGGGATGCCGTGCTCGTGGATGATCTCGTCCAGCAGATGCAGCAGTTGCACCGTGGCGTGCAGGTTGTCGGTGGCCGGGTTGATGCCGATCACCGCATCGCCCGAGCCATACATCAGCCCGTCAAGGATGCTGGCCGCGATGCCGCGCAGATCATCGGTCGGGTGGTTCGGCTGAAGCCGCGTCGACAGATGCCCCGGCAGGCCCACCGTATCGCGAAACCCTGTCACCACGTGGCATTTCTTGGCGATCAGGATCAGATCCTGTATCCGGCACAGCTTGGACACGGCGGCGGCCATCTCGGGCGTGAGCCCCGGCGCCAGCGCCGCCAGCGCCGCGCTGTCGGCGCTGTCCGACAGCAGCCAGTCGCGCAGATCGCCCACCGTCATCGACGACACCGGCGCAAAGGCCGTCGCATCATGCGTATCGATGATCAGCCGTGTGACCTCGTCGGTCTCATAGGGCACCACGGCCTCGGTCAGGAAGGTCTTTAGCGGCAGCTCCGCCAGTGCCACCTGCGCCGCCACCCGTTCGACATCGCTCAGGGCCGCGACTCCGGCAAGCTGGTCGCCAGAGCGCAGCGGCGTAGCCTTTGCCATCAGCGATTTCAGGTCCGCAAAGCGGTAGGTTTCCCCGCCAAGGCTGGTGCCATACATGGCGCGCTCTCCTGTATCGTCTTTGCGAAAACAGTTAAGGGGCCGCGCGAACGAGGTCCACGGCTGATGCTCCGGCAACCCGGATGAGCCCAATACGTGCCACTAAATCAGGCAGATCGCAGCGCGCTCAGCCCACGATCAGTTGCTTGAGTTGCAGCGCCTCGTATTCCAGTGCCGTCACGCGGTAGTTGACCACATCGCCGACCGAGATCATCCCGACAAGCTCGCCGTGATCCATCACCGGCATGTGGCGGAAGCGCCCGTCGGTCATCCGGCGCAGAACCCGCACCAGCGGTTCGGCGGGGGTGCAGGTCTCGACCGCCTTGGTCATCAACTCCTTGACGGTCTGCGGCAAGGTCTGGCCGGGGGTGTCCGCGAGGCGGCGCACGATGTCGCGCTCGGAAAGAATGCCAACGATCGCGCCGCTGTCATCCAGCACAAGGATCGCACCGATCTTGCGATCCCGCAGGACCTTCACAACCTCGCCGATCGTATTGTCCGGCCCGGTCGACACGACCTCCGCGCCCTTCTGTTCCAGAACATGGTGCACCGTGGCCTCGGCCACCTTGACGTTGCTGGAGAGCGACTGGCTCACGGTCTTGTCCGATTCATCATCGGCCTTGATATGCGGTTGGTACGACATGGGCATGGTTGTTCCTCCCTTGCTCCTCGAAAACCGTAGTGCGATCAGGGTAGAACCAAATCACCCGATCCGGGAAGGAAATAATCCGTGGAAGAGCTTGCGCTCACCCCGTTCAGCGCAACAACGCTGTTCATCGCCGCCTGTATCGCCGGAATGCAGTACCGCAGAGCGTGGAAAGCCGAAGGCCCGCGCTGGCAGCTCTGGCTTTACGGGCTGATCGCGGCGGGGGCTTTGCTGACGCTCGGGTTCCTGCCGATGTCGGCCTGAAACGCGAAACGCGAGACCTCAGGCCTCGCGCTCCATGTCATCCAGCATCTTCTTGGCGCGCGGGCAACTGCCCAGACGTTCCTTCAGCGGTGAGTCGGGGTCGATCTCGCGCTGACAGACGACGCAATGGTCGGCATCCGAAATCGCGTTCAGCCCGCCGCAGCTGCCCTTGATCGTGCGCCCGTTGAGGATGACGCCAAGCGCCATGCCCAGCATCACGATCATCAGCAGGCCAAAGGCCAGAAGAAAGGTCGTCATGGCGCGTGCTCCTTTCGGATCGGGGCCAGGCCCCGCAGGTTCAGGCGGTCAGCGCCGTGAACCGGTCGCTGGCCGTTGCCACCACATCGCCTGCCGCGTCGCCGCGTTCAAGGAACAGCACCGCCATGTCACGATCATTTGCGATCTTCAGGCCCTCTTCGCGGCCCAGCACCAGCAGCGCGGTCGCCCAAGCGTCGGCCAGCATGGCGTTGTCGGTCATCACGGTGACCGAGGCGGTCTTGTGGGTGACCGGGCGTCCGGTGGTGGCGTCGAGGATGTGCGAATAGCGCACCCCGTCCTGTTCGAAGAAGTTGCGGTAATCGCCCGAGGTCGCCATGCCCATGTCGGACACGCCAACCACCTTCATGACGCCACGATCATAGGCATCGGGGGTTTCGATGCCGATCTGCCAAGCCTTCCCTTCGGGGTTCAGACCGGCGGTATAGATATCGCCGCCCACCTCGACCATGTAATCGGTCAGGCCGAAGCCTGCGAGGGTCTGTGCCACGCGGTCGATGCCATAGCCCTTGCCGATGGCCGACACATAGATCTCGGCCTCGGGGCGCAGCTTGCGCAGGGCGTTGCCGTTAACCTCGATCGAGTCAGCCTGACCGCAGCAGGCCAGCGCTTCGGCGATTTCCGCATCCGACGGCGCATCGCTGCGCGTCTTGCCAGCGCCAAAGCCCCAGAGGTCGAGCAGCGGGCCGACGGTCACGTCAAAGCGCCCGTTCGATCCGTCATGCACCTGCTGCGCAGCCGCGATCACGCCCGCCAGTTCCGGCGACACTGCGAAAGCCTCGTCCGAGCGATGCGCATTGAAGCGCGACAGTTCGGATCCGGCCTCCCAGTTCGACATCTGCGCGATGACATCGCTCAGGCTGGCATCGACTGCCGCCTGAAGCTCGGCCTGATCGACATTCTTGGAATGATCGACGGCGATGACGTTATAGCCCGTGCCCATGGTCAGCCCGGACAGTTCCAGCACGTTCCAGCCTGTCTTGCAGGCGGCAAGAGCGAGGGGCATGACAAGAAAGCTGCGGCGGGAGAAGGTGAATTGCTCGGGCACGTTTTTGGTCTCCACGAAGGGGGTCTGTCGCATTCGGTGGCGTATGTTCGGGCTTCTGAGCCGTTTTCGACAAGGATTCAACATTAATCTAGGTTTTGCCCCGACTGGCCTCTTCAAAAACGCTGCGTTGCGGCGCATAAGACCGCAAAAATGGACAGGACGAGAGTGACGTGCAGCGATTTACGTTAAGAAAAGGACTCGACCTTCCGGTGCTCGGAGCGCCAGAAGGCGGGATCGAGGATGCCCCCGCGGTTCGCACGGTCGCGATCCTCGGGGCAGACTACATCGGCTTGAAACCGCGCCTCTCCGTTCAGGAAGGCGACTTGGTGCGCGCGGGATCGCCGGTGTTCGCCGACAAGGACATGCCGCAGGTTCAGGTGACCTCGCCGGTGGCCGGACGGATCAAGGCGATCAACCGCGGCCCGCGCCGGGTTCTGACCAGCATCGAGATAGAGGTCGACCCCGCCTCGGGCGAGTCGGTGGATTTCTCGAACACCGGCGACATCCACACCGCCGAAGGCCTGACCGAACGGCTTTGCGCGGCGGGCCTGTGGACCTCGTTCCGCACCCGGCCCTATTCCAAGGTGCCCGCGCCCGATAGCCGCCCCGCCGCGATCTTTGTCACCGCGATAGACAGCGAGCCGCTGAGCGCCGATGCCGCCGCGATCATCGCCGAAGACAGCCATGCCTTCACCCATGGCCTGACCGCGATCACCCGGCTGACCGCGGGCCACACCTACCTGTGCATGGATGCCGAAAGCACCGTGCCGGGCGCAGGCATTCCCGGCGTATACGTGGCCGGTTTCGAAGGGCCGCACCCGTCGGGCCTTGCCGGCACCCATATCCATTTCCTCGAAGCGTCCTCGGCCACGAAAACCGTCTGGACCATCGGCTATCACGACGTGATCGCCATTGGCCGGCTGATCGACAGCGGCGAGCTGGACATGAGCCGCACCATCGCCATCGCCGGGCCGCTGTGCAAGCGCCCGCGCACCGTGCGCACCATGGCCGGGGCCTCGATGCTGGAGCTGTGCCACGACGATCTGGCGACGCAGCTGCCAGTGCGGATGATCTCGGGCTCGATCCTGTCGGGGCGCATGGGGGCGGGCGAAACCGCCTTTCTGGGCCGCTACCACCGCATGATCACCCTGATCAAGGAAGACACCAAGCAGAACACGTTTGGCTGGATCCTGCCGATGAGCGACAAATACGCCTACCAGCCGGTGCTGGGATCGGCCTTCACCAAAAAGCTGCACGCGCTGACCAGCAACCTCAACGGCGGTCGCCGCGCCATGGTGCCGCTTGGCACCTTCGAAGAGCTGATGCCGCAGGATTACCTGCCCACCCAGCTTCTGCGCGCGCTGCTGGTGATGGACACCGACACCGCTCAGGCGCTTGGCGCGATGGAACTAGACGAGGAAGACCTCGCCCTCTGCGGTTTTGCCTGCCCCGCCAAATATGAATATGGCCTCGCATTGCGCGACAGCCTCACCAAGATCGAGAAGGAGGGCTGACCTTTGGGTCTTCGTCAGGTCTTTGACCGGATCGAACCGCACTTTCACAAAGGCGGCAAGCTCCACAAGTATTACTCCATCTACGAGATGGTGGAGAGCCTCGTCTACACGCCGAAAACCGTGACGACCGTTGCGCCGCACGCGCGCAGCTACGTCGACATGAAGCGGATCATGACCTACGTGGTCCTCGCGACGATCCCCTGCATTCTCTTCGGCCTGTGGAACGTCGGCTATCAGAGCAACCTTGCCATCGCCGAATATGGCGCATCGGGCTGGCGCGCGGCGATCATCGACGGGCTTGGCATCGGGTTCAACCCCGCCAACCCGCTCGCCAACATGCTGCACGGGCTGCTGTACTGGCTGCCGATCTACATCGTCACGCTTGTCGTGGGCGGCATCTTCGAGGTGATCTTTGCCGTGGTGCGCGGCCATGAGGTCAACGAGGGCTTTCTCGTCTCCTCGATGCTGTTCACGCTGATCCTGCCCGCCTCGACGCCGCTGTGGCAGGTCGCGCTGGGGATCGCCTTTGGCGTGGTCATCGGCAAGGAAGTCTTTGGCGGCACGGGGAAGAACTTTCTCAACCCCGCGCTGGTGGGCCGGGCCTTCCTGTATTTCGCCTATCCGGCGCAAATGTCGGGCGACAGCGTCTGGGTGCCGGTCGATGGCTATACGGGCGCGACCGCGCTGGCGGTCGGTGCGTCCGAAGGCCATGCCGCCCTGCCCCAGCATGGCATCACATGGTTCGACGCCTTCCTTGGCACAATTCAGGGCAGCATCGGGGAAACCTCGGCGCTGGCCTGCCTGATCGGCCTTGCCTTCCTGCTGGTGACCAAGATCGCCAACTGGCGGCTGGTCGCGGGCTGCCTTGTCGGCATGATCGCCTTTGCCTCGCTGCTGAACCTGATCGGATCGGACAGCAACCCGATGTTCGCCATGCCGTGGTACTGGCATCTGGTGATCGGCGGCTATGCTTTCGGCCTCGTGTTCATGGTGACCGAACCCGTGTCTGCCAGCCACACCAACACCGGGCGCTGGATCTACGGCGCGCTGATCGGCTTCATGGTCGTGATGATCCGCGTCATCAACCCTGCCTTCCCCGAAGGCATGATGCTCGCCATCCTGTTCGGCAACGTCTTCGCGCCGCTGATCGACTACTTCGTCGTGCAGGCCAACATCAAACGGAGGGCCAAGCGCAATGCCTGAGTCCACGCCTCGCAAGGGCCTTATCCGCCGCTTTCTCGACACCCCGCCCGACAATACCGCCAAGACCGTCAGCATTGCCGTCGCGCTGTGCCTTGTCGGCTCGATGGTGGTGTCCGCCGCCGCCGTGTCGCTGCGCCCGGTGCAGGACGCCAACCGCCTGCGCGACAAGCAGCTCAACGTGCTTGAAGTCGCCGGCGCCTACGATCCGGACGTGCCGGTGGCGCAAGCCTTTGCCGCCTTCGAGCCGCATGTGCTTGATCTCGACACCGGCGAATTCACCGACCAGTTCGACATCGAGACCTTCGACCAGCTCGCCACATCGTCCGATCCGGCGATCGTGCGGGCGCTTGACGAAGACCCCGCCGGGCTGGGCGGCAAGCAGCAATATTACCAGATGATCTATATCCTGCGCGACGAAGCGGGCGAGATCGACAAGGTGGTGCTGCCGGTTCAGGGCTATGGCCTGTGGTCGACGCTGTACGGTTTCATCGCGCTCGAGGCCAATGGCAACGATATCTTCGGTCTGCAATTCTATCAGCAGGGCGAGACCCCCGGCCTTGGCGCCGAGGTCGACAACCCCCGCTGGAAGGCGCTGTGGCGCGGCAAGAAGCTGCGCGACGACGATGGCGAACTGCAGATCACCGTCGCCAAGACAACGCCTCCCGCCGGTCCCGAATACCACGTCGATGCTCTGGCGGGCGCGACGCTGACGTCGAACGGTGTCGACAACCTCGTCCGCTTCTGGATGGGCGAGCAGGGCTACGAACCCTTCCTCGAACGGCTCAAGGCAGGAGAGATCTGATATGGCGCAGACCTACAAATCGCAACTTGTCGATCCGCTGATCGACAACAACCCGATCACGCTGCAGGTGCTTGGCATCTGTTCGGCGCTGGCCGTCACCTCGTCGTTGCAGGTGGCGCTGGTCATGAGCATCGCGGTGACGCTGGTGACGGGCTTCAGCTCGATGTTCATCTCGATGCTGCGCAACCAGATCCCCGGATCGATCCGCATCATCGTGCAGATGGTCATCATCGCGTCGCTGGTGATCGTGGTCGACCAGCTGCTCAAGGCCTATGCCTATGAAATCTCGAAAACGCTGTCGGTGTTTGTCGGCCTGATCATCACCAACTGCATCGTGATGGGCCGCGCCGAAGCCTTCGCCATGAAGAACCCGCCGGTGCAAAGCTTCATCGACGGCATCGGCAACGGGCTGGGCTACGGGCTGATCCTGATGACCGTGGGCGTGATCCGCGAACTGCTCGGCTCGGGCTCGCTGTTCGGCATCACCATCCTGCCGACGGTCAACAACGGCGGCTGGTACGTGCCCAACGGCCTGCTGCTGCTGCCGCCCTCGGCCTTCTTCGTCATCGGCCTGCTGATCTGGGCGGTCCGCACGTGGAAGCCCAAGCAGCAGGAAGACCGTGAATACAAGATCCAGACGGTGGAGGCACATTGATGGAAGGGCTCGTATCCCTTGCCGTAAAGGCGATTTTCGTCGAGAATCTGGCGCTGTCCTTCTTTCTCGGAATGTGTACCTTCATTGCCGTTTCGAAAAAGATCCAGACGGCCATGGGGCTTGGCATCTCGGTGATGATCGTTCAGGCGATCACCGTTCCCGCCAACAACCTGATCCTGACCCACCTGCTTGCCCCCGGCGCGCTGGCATGGGCCGGGTTTCCGGATGTCGACCTGACCTTCCTTGGTCTGATTTCCTATATCGGGGTGATCGCCGCGCTGGTGCAGATCCTCGAGATGGTGCTCGATAAGTATTTCCCGCCGCTCTACAACGCGCTGGGGGTCTTCCTGCCGCTGATCACGGTGAACTGCGCCATCCTTGGTGGCTCGCTGTTCATGGTGGAACGCGCCTATGATTTCCCCGAGGCGCTGACCTACGGCGTGTCGTCGGGCTTTGGCTGGGCACTGGCGATCACCGCCATGGCCGGGGTGCGCGAAAAGCTGAAATACTCCGACATCCCGGACGGGCTTCAGGGCATCGGCATCACCTTCATCACCGCTGGACTGATGGCCATGGCCTTCATGTCGTTCAGCGGCGTCAAACTGTAAGGGAGGTCTTTACGTGATCACCTTCTCCCTTGGCGTCTTCCTGTTCACCCTGATCGTGCTTGCGCTGGTGGCTCTCATCATCGCGGCGCGCTCCAGACTGGTGTCCACGGGCAACGTCAACATCACCATCAATGGTGAAAAGACCATCTCGGTTCCGGCGGGCGGCAAGCTGCTGCAGACGCTGGCGGCGGAAAAGCTGTTCGTGCCCTCTGCCTGCGGCGGTGGCGGCACCTGCGCGCAATGCCGGGTCAAAATCCACGAGGGCGGCGGGTCGATCCTGCCGACCGAGGAATCGCACATCACCAAGCGCGAAGCCGCCTGCGGCGACCGCCTGTCCTGTCAGGTCGCGGTCAAGCAGGATATGAAGATCGAGGTTCCCGAAGAGGTCTTCGGCGTCAAGAAGTGGGAATGCACCGTGCGTTCCAACGACAACGTCGCGACCTTCATCAAGAACCTCGTGCTGGAACTGCCCGAAGGCGAAGACGTCAACTTCCGCGCCGGTGGCTACATCCAGATCGAAGCGCCCGCGCACAAGCTGTCCTACAAAGACTTCGACATTCAGGAAGAATACCGCCCCGATTGGGACAAGTTCAACCTGTGGCAGTATGAATCGGTGGTCGACGAGCCGATCGAGCGCGCCTATTCCATGGCCAACTACCCCGATGAAAAGGGGCTGATCATGCTGAACGTGCGCGTGGCCTCGCCGCCTCCGGGCTCGCAGGGCATCCCGCCGGGGCAGATGTCGTCGTATATCTTCAACCTCAAGCCCGGCGACAAGGTCACCATTTCCGGCCCGTTCGGCGAATTCTTCGCCCGCGACACCAACAAGGAAATGGTTTTCATCGGCGGCGGCGCGGGCATGGCCCCGATGCGCAGCCACATCTTCGACCAGCTCAAGCGTCTGGAAAACCGCGAGCGCAAGATCACCTTCTGGTACGGTGCCCGGTCGAAGCGCGAGATGTTCTTTGTCGAAGATTTCGACCAGCTCGCGGCGGAATTCCCCAACTTCACATGGCACGTCGCCCTGTCCGATGCCCTCCCCGAGGACGACTGGACCGGCTACACCGGCTTCATCCACAACGTGCTGTATGAAGAATACCTCAAGAACCACCCGGCGCCCGAGGATTGCGAATTCTACATGTGCGGCCCACCGATCATGAACCAGTCGGTGATCAACATGCTGCTTGATCTGGGTGTCGACCGCGAAGACATCATGCTGGACGATTTCGGCGGCTGATCGTCCCGCAGATCTGAAACGTTGAAAGGGGAGGCTACGGCCTCCCCTTTTTCATGCCGGCTGGATGGTCAGCGAGATGCCCGGCTCTGGCCGCACGGTCATATGCATGACCGGCTCTGGCGGCGGCCCCTTGGGGGCAAAGACAAAGCGCGACAGCAGCGTGGCAAGGAGAATCTGCGCCTGCATCATCGCGAAATTCGCCCCGACGCAGATGCGCGGCCCCGCGCCGAACGGCAGGTGCAGGTAGCGCTCGCGCCCCGCCTTGGCCTCTGGCGCAAACCGATCCGGATCAAAGGCGTCGGGATTGGTCCAGTACTGCTCGTGACGCTGCATCGCCCAGATATTGAGGAACACCGTCTCTCCGGCACGAATGTCGCGATCATAGATCCTGTCTTTGTCGAGCACGTTGCGTGCCAGAAACCCGACAGGGGGATACAGCCGCATGGTCTCGTCGAGCACCTGTTCGATGAACGGCATCGCGGCAAGATCCCCTGCCCCGGCGGCCCGCCCGCCCAGCACCGATTGCGCCTCGCTTCGGGCGCGATCCTGCGAGTCGGGATCGTTGGCCAGAAGGTACAGCGCCCAGCTGATCGCCAGCGCCGTCGTCTCATGCCCGGCGACGATGAAGAACTGCATGTTGTGCAACAACTCCTGCGGCGACATGGTCCGGCCGCTTTGCGGGTCGATGGCGTTCAGCATGTGATCGAGCAGGTCATCCTGTGCCCCTGCGCCGGTCTTGCGACGTTCGGCGATGGCCGCGGCCACCATGCGATGCATGGTCTTCACCGCGCCGCGCCCAAAGAATTCCCCCGGACGCGGCACCCAGGGCGGCACTTCGAGGAAATCGAGCAGGGAGGCGCGCCCGACGGTCAGGAAATAGCGGGTGATCGCGGCGCCGTATTCCTCGGCATCGAAATACTCGCGCCCCGACAGGGCAACGTCGCAGATGACATCGAAGGTCGCCGATAGCATTTCCTTGACCAGTTCTGCCTCGCCCGCACTGGCCAGCCGCTGCGCCGCCCGCTCTGCCGTCGCCGTCATCACCGGGGCCAGCGCCTCGACATGGCGCGCCGCAAACACCGGCGCGATGGCGCGGCGCTGCCAACGCCACGCGGCGCCTTCCGATGTGAACAAGCTGTTGCCCACGGCGGGGCGCAACATGCGGATCATCACCTCGGATTTCGGGTAGTTGCCGACATTGGTCTGAAACACATGCTTCATGCCCTCGGGGCCCTGAACCATGTGCCAGCGCGCCGGTCCGGTGGTGCCGGTCACGATGGGCTGGGTATAGGCAATCGCCGGGATGATCCCCAGCACATTGCGCCGCGCCGCGCGCAGGCTTGGCAGAATGCCAAGCGGCTTCCCGGGCGGGGTGATCTTTGGGGGCAGGTAAGGTTGCATCGGGCGGTAACTTCCCTTGCGTTGCGGCCTCAAGACGTCGGATCGCTGCGACAACATCGGCATGGACCGGTGTTCGCCTGACAACCTAAGTCTGGCCGGCTGCAAATCCAGAGCTTTTGTCGAGATGGGGGCTTCGGCTGTGCGCTTGCCACGATGACCCGCTCGGAAGCGGGATCGGCGGCGGGCTGACAACCCCTGCGCATCGTCAACAGACGCGATCTCGACCGGCGCAACTGACACAGCCGGACAGGCTGGTCGCGAACGTGGTCCGGGTGTTCAGCACGATCAGGGAAACCAACGTCCGGGAAGGCAAGCTTCGCGGCATGCACCCTGACGGGCCCGCGCCGGTGCACGCGCCGATCAAGCAGCCACTGGGGCGCGGCAGGCTGGGCACCGTCGTAATCCGCCTATGACGACAGCACCGCTGCTTTAAAACGCGCGGGAAAGGCTGTCAGCATTTGTTCGACCCCATGCGATCTGCCAGTCTGCCCGGGCATAATAACGAAAAACGACTGGAACTGACATGTATGATACCCAGACCGGTGCGCCGGTCCTGTCGGTGCGCGACCTGACCGTCGCGCTGCCCGGCGACCATGATCGCGTCTTCGCCGTCAAGGACGTCAGCTTTGACCTGCGCCCCGGCGAGATCCTCTGCATCATTGGCGAAAGCGGGTCCGGCAAATCCGTGACCGCAAGCGCGGTGATGGGGCTGCTGCCGCCGGTGATGACCGTGCGCAACGGCGAGATCATCTTTCGCGACAAGAACCTGCTGACCCAGAGCGAAGCCGAAAAGCGCAAGATGCGCGGGCGCGCCGTGTCGATCATCTTTCAGGACCCGCTGTCGGCGCTCAACCCGCTGATGACCATCGGCGCGCAGATCCGCGAAGTGCTCGATTACCACGACGAGGGCACCCCGGCGTCGCGCCCTGCCCGCGTCGTCGAAATGCTGACCGAGGTTGGCCTGCCGGACCCCGAGCTGTTGCAGCACCAGTACCCGTTCCGCCTGTCGGGTGGTCAGCGCCAGCGGGTGATGATCGCCATGGCCATGGCGCTGAACCCCGACATCCTGATCGCCGACGAGCCAACCACCGCGCTTGACGTCACCACGCAGGCGCAGATCCTCGAACTGATCCGCAAGGTGCAGCGCGCCAAGGGCATGTCGGTGATGTTCATCACCCATGATTTCGGCGTGGTGGCGGAAATCGCCGACCGCGTCATCGTCATGGAAAAGGGCGACATCGTCGAACAGGGCATCGCTGGCGACGTGCTGACCGCGCCGCAGCATCCCTATACCCAAAAGCTGATCGCCGCCGTGCCGACCCTGCGCGAACAGGACCGCAGCCGTGCCAAGGAGCCGCCGGTGGTGATGCAGGTGAGCGGGCTGCAAAAGACCTATCGCACCCGCAGCGGCTTTCTTGGCAAGATGCGCGAGGTCCACGCGGTGAACGGCATTTCCTTCACCCTGCGCAAGGGCGAGACGCTGGGCGTGGTGGGCGAATCCGGCTCGGGGAAATCCTCGCTCGGCAAGGTGCTGATGAAGCTGACCGATGCCGATGGCGGCGAGATCCGCTTTCAGGGTGAAAACCTCGTGACGCTGGATGAGCAGGCCTTCCGCCCGCTGCGCCCGCGCATCCAGATGATCTTTCAGGACCCGTATGCCTCGCTCAACCCGCGCTTCACCATCGGGCAGGCGTTGACCGTGGGGCCGGTGGCGCATCGCCTGATGAGCCAGACCGCCGCCCGCAAGCGCGCCGAGGACACACTGGAACTGGTCGGGCTCGATGCGTCGGCCTATGAGCGCTATCCGCATGAATTCTCGGGCGGGCAGCGGCAGCGGGTCGGCATCGCCCGGGCATTGATGTTCGACCCCGAAGTGATCGTTGCCGACGAGGCGGTCTCGGCGCTCGATGTGTCGATTCAGGCGCAGGTGCTGGAATTGCTCGACCGCATCCGGCGCGAACGGCACCTTGCGATGATCTTCATCACCCATGATCTGCGCGTCGCCAGCCAGATCTGCGACGACATCCTTGTCATGCACAAGGGCAAGGTGGTCGAGGCTGGCCCGCCCTCGCGCATCTTCCGCGACCCGCAGGATGCCTATACCCGCTCGCTCGTGGCGGCCATTCCCGGCGGCTGAATAGCCCGCAAAGGGGCGGCAATCGCCCCTTTGCCTGCATTTTGCACCGGATCAGGGCGTTTTCGGGGCTGATTCAACGAAATTTCCCCTCGCCCGCGCAAAGTAGTTGTAAACAACAACTACTCTTGCCACGCTACCGTCATCAGGCATTTTCCTGACAAGGCCCCACTCACGGACCCCACACCATCCGCCCCGGCGGGACAGGACAGGCATGACCGCAGCCCACGATCATACCCCGGACGACGAGCAGCCCTTTGAAATCGCCGGGCTGCGCATCGACATTCTGGAAGGCGCGTTCAGCTGGTACATCCGCTCGATCGATTCCGCGGTCTCCAAGGATCTCGACGCGCGGATGCGCCATCTCGAGGTGGCAAAGGGCAAGGGCAAGATCACCGCGCTGTTCCTGATCGACGACTATCCCGGCATCCGGCCCTCGGCCATTGCCAAGGTGCTGATGCGCGACCGCCCTGCCACCGGGCGGGTGATCGACAAGCTGGTGACAGCCGGGCTTGCGACCCGCGAGACCCATGTCGGCGATGCCCGCGCCCAGGCGCTGCACATCACGCCCAAGGGCCACGCGCTCGCCGAGGAGGTCCGCGAGATCATCCGCCAGCAGGAACGCGAGTTCTTCGATGTCATCCCCGACGAGGATCGGGACCAGTTCATGCGCTTGCTCAAGCGCGCTTACATGGGAATACGAGACAAATGGCAGTAGACAAGGTTGCCCTGATCTCTGGCGCCAGCCGCGGCATCGGCGCGTCGGTGGCGAAAACGTTGTATGAGGCGGGCTGGAAGGTGTCGCTGGGAATGCGCACGCCGAAACTGCCCGATTGGGCCAACCCCGCGCGCGTTCATGTCATGGAATATGACGCCGCCGACCCCGAAGCCGCCACAGCTTGGGCCGAACAGGCCCGCGCGGCGCTTGGCCCGATCACCGCCATCGTCGCCAATGCCGGCATCATGATCCCGAAAAACGTCATCGAGGCCGAGGATTCCGATTTCGACGACATGTTCGAGGTCAACGTCAAGGCGCCCCGCCGCCTTGCCAAGGCCGCGTGGGACGATCTGATCGCCTGCGGGGCCGGGCGGATCATCGTGCTGGCCTCGCTGTCGGGAAAGCGGGTGAAATCCGCCGGATCTTCATCTTACAGCGTCAGCAAGTTCGCCGCCGTGGCGCTGACCCATGGCTTCCGGCAGGTCGGCTTTGACCATGGCATCCGCGCCACCGCGGTCTGCCCCGGCTTTGTCGCCACCGACATGGCCGTCAGCCTGACCGGCAAGCCCACCACCGAAATGACCCAGCCCGAAGATCTCGCCGCCGCAATCGCCATGCTGCTCGCGCTGCCCAACACCGCCTCGGTCACCGAATTTCACGTCAACTGTCAGGCCGAGGAGTTTTTCTGATGCCCGGACCTTATGTCGTTCCCGTTCATGGGGATGCGGATCTTCCTGAAAAAGTCGACGTCGTCGTCATTGGTGGCGGCATCATCGGCAGCTCGACCGCGCTTGAGCTGGCCGAACGCGGCCTCAAGGTGGCGCTGTGCGAAAAGGGCGGCATCGGGCACGAGCAATCGAGCCGCAACTGGGGCTGGGTGCGCATCACCCGGCGCGATCCGCGCGAAGTGCCGCTGATGGCCGAATCGCTGCGGATCTGGGACGGCATGGCGACCCGCACGGGCCGCGATCTGGGCTACAAACGCTCGGGCGTGATGTTCTCCTGCGCCACCGACAAGGAATACGAACAGCACGAACGCTGGCTGAAGAACCTTCAGGATTACCAGTTCGAAAGCCGCATGGTGTCAAAAGCCGAAATGGCCGAACTGGCCCCCGGCATGGGCAACATGGATGTGAAGGGCGCGCTTTTCAACGCTGTCGATGGCCGGGCCGAGCCGCAAAAAGCCGCCCCCGCCATCGCCGAGGCCGCCCGTGATCGCGGTGCGCATGTGCTGACCGAATGCGCTGTGCGCGGCATCGAGACATCGGGGGGCAAGGTTTCCGGCGTGGTAACCGAACGCGGCAGCATCGCCTGCGAACAGGTGGTGCTGGCGGGCGGCGCGTGGTCGTCGCTGTTCGCGCGCAACACCGGGCTGCGGCTGCCGCAGCTCAAGGTCAAGAATTCGGTGATCCGCACCAAGCCGCTCGAAGGTGGCCCGGAAACCGCGATCTGGTCCGAAGGCTTTTCGATCCGCAAGCGGCAGGACGGCGGCTATACCATCGCCGACGGCTTCCGCAATATTGTCGACATCGTGCCCGACAGCTTCCGCTACATGAAAGATTTCCTGCCCGCGCTTGGCGCCGAATGGAAATCGCTGATGCTGCGTTTCGGCGGGCGCTTCTATGACGAGGCACGCATTCCCAACAAATGGTCGCTCGACGAGGCCAGCCCGTTTGAATACTGCCGCGTGCTCGACCCCAAACCGGCGTTCAAATTGCAGGACGAGGCGCTGGCCAACCTGCGCCGCGCCTTCCCCGTGTTCGAAAAGGCCGAGATCGCCCAACGCTGGGCCGGGGCCATCGATGTCACGCCCGATGCGGTGCCGGTGATCTCGGCCATCGACAGCACGCCCGGTTTTTTCATCGCCACCGGCTTTTCCGGCCATGGCTTTGGCATCGGCCCGGCAGCGGGCAAGCTTGCCGCCGATCTGGTGACCGGCAAGACGCCCGTCGTCGATCCGACCCCGTTCCGTTTCAACCGCTTTTCCGATGGCTCGAAGATCGAGATCATCAGCGGTTTCTGATCCTACCCGGCCTGATTCAGGGCCGGGCCAACCCGCGACACAGAATCCGGCAAACGGGTCGTCGCCTTCAACCAACCAACTGGGAGACGCTATCATGACCAAAGACCTGCCCGGCAAGGGCTTTACCCGGCGCGGCGCGCTGCAACTTTTCGGGGCTGCGGGCCTGATGTCCGCCACCGCCCTGTCCGGCACCCGCGCGCTTGCGGCCAATGCCGACCCCAAGGGCCAGATCGTGCTGTCTTTCAGCCAGGAGCCCACCGTCTTCAACCCGCTGATGCCGCATATCGAGGTGGATGAAGGCGTCTATTACGCGATTTTCGACACGCTGATCGATTTTGACGAGAATGGCGAATTCTTCCCGCTGCTCGCCGCCGAGGTGCCCACCGTGGAAAACGGCGGCATCTCCGAGGATGGCCTGACGTGGAAGGTTACGCTCAAGGACGGCGTGACATGGCATGACGGCACGCCGTTCACCGCCGAGGACGTCAAGTTCAGCCTCGAGCTGCCGATGAACCCCGATTTCATCAGCTTCCGGTCCACCGGCTATGAGCTGATGAGAAACATCACCGTGCTGTCCCCGACCGAGATCACATGGGAAATGACGGCCCCCTTCGCCCCGATGGGCGCGATCCTTGCATCGACCTTCATCATCCCCAAGCACGCCTTCGACGGTGTCGAAGACCCCAACACCGCCCCGTTCAACAATGCCCCGATCGGCACCGGTGCCTTCAAGTGGAAGGAACGCATGGCCGGGGATCACATCGAGCTGGTCGCCAACCCCGATTACCACGGTGATGGCCCCTATATCGAAACGCTGATCATCAAGTACATCCCCGATCTCAACGTGATGTACACCCAGTTCAAATCGGGCGATGTCGATGTGATCGGCCTTCAGTACATCTCGCCGGACCATCTGGAAGAGGCGCAGACCCTGGACGGCAAGACCGTGCAGGTCATGGGCCGTGCCACGTTCGAATCCATCGGCTTCAACAACATGCGCCCGGTGTTTCAGGACCCGGCGGTGCGTCAGGCGCTCTACCTTGCGGTCGACAAGACCTCGATCATCGACGCGCTGTATTACGGCGTGCCGACCCCGACCGAAACCTACATGCCGCAGCAGTCGTTCTACTATAACCCCGACCTGCCCAAGCACGAGTTCAACATCGAAAAGGCCAACGCCCTGCTGGATGAGGCCGGCTGGGTCATGGGCGGCGATGGCGTGCGCGAAAAAGACGGCGTGCGGCTGGAATTCACCAACTCGACCACCGCGGGCAACCACCTGCGTGAACAGGCGCAGCAGTTCATTCAGCAGACCTTTGCCGAAATCGGCGCCAAGATGGAAATCAAGAACCTGCCCCCCGCCGTCATGTGGGGCGATTACTGGATGAACTCGGAATTCGACTCGGTCGTGGTGGGTCTTTCCACGCTGTCGGGCGCCGACCCGGATTCCTCGGACTACTGGATGTCGACGAAGATTCCGGCAAAAGGCGGCTCGGGCCAGAACACCATGGCCTATGCCAATCCCAAGGTCGACGAGCTGTTGACCGAGGCGGCGAACCTGTTTGTCCCCGAGGACCGCAAGCCGCTGTACATGGAACAGCAAAAGATCATGCGTGAGGATCTGCCCTTCCTGCCGCTGTTCCAATACGCCGTGGTGGCCGGCTGGAAAGAGGGCGTCGAAGGCCCGACCCAGAACGTCAACAACCGCATCGGCACGTGGAACGTGCGGTCGTGGAAATGGACGTCCTGATCTGAGACCTGCGCGCGCCGGGGTTTTCCCCCTTTGCCCGGCACGCGCAACCGCCCCGGGGGGCCCCCGCCCCCCCGGGGGGCGCGGGGGGCGCCCCCCCCCCCCCCCCGCGCCCCCCCCCCGCCGCCCCCCCCCCCCCCCGCCGGCCGCCCCCCCCCCCCCCCCCCCCCCCCCCCCCCCCCCCCCCCCCCCCCCCCCCCCCCCCCCCCCCCCCCCCCCCCCC